>NZ_KV810703.1:0-20078 GCF_001812855.1 Streptococcus sp. HMSC072D03 | reverse complement strand
GCACTTATATTGTATATTCAAGAGATATAAAATCTTATTTTGAGGTGAATCTTATGACAAAATCTAAATTTCAATTAGTTGGTTCTCTCCTTCGTCCTGCGGATCTCCGTAAATACAAGGACGAAATCGAGCACCGTGACGACATCCAGTATCCTTTTTACGATGCCCTTCCTGGTTATCAAGAAACTGAAACTGCAGATATTAAGCAAATTGTGGCTGACCAAAAGGCTAATGGTATTGACATTCTTACCGATGGTGAGTTTGGCCGTTCTATGTGGCACTTAGACTTTGTCTGGGGTCTCAAAGGTATTGAACGCTACATTGCTGAGCACGGTTATACATTCAAAGACCACGATGGCGGACAATATGAGACTCGTAAAGATATTGGTATTCGTATCACTGAACCACTCTCAGGTAAAAACCACCATTACCTAGATATCTATAAATTGGTTAAAGCTGAAGCTGGTGATGAAGATACTAAACAAACTATCTGGGGTCCAGCTCATGCTTATACTGAACTTGCTATCTTTGACCGTTTGGCTGGTCCTGGGCAAGTCTATGAAACTAATGAAGACCTCAAAAAAGGTTTGATTAATGCCTATAAAGAATTCTTGGAAGAATACAAGGCAGTTGGTGGAAAAATCGTTCAATTTGACGACTGTCTCTGGGAACTTTTTGACCCATCAAACCCTGCAAGTTTCTTTGCGGAAGGTAATTCTGATTTGGCAGAATTGGCTGATGAGTTTGTAGCAATCAATAATGAAGTTGTAGATTATGCTCACGAACTTGGTTTAACAGTTTGGACACACAACTGTCGTGGTAATTATGAAAGCCGTTCTGCTGCCGAAGGAACTTACGAAGCCATTGCTAAGAAATTCTTGGCAGAGCAACACTATGACCGCTTCTTCCTTGAATGGGACAGCGATACAGCTGGTGATATCAAGGCTCTCGAAGCTCTTAAAGATAGTAAGGCTGAAGTTGTACTAGGACTTTTGTCATCAAAAACAACTGAACTTGATGACGAAGAACGTGTTCTTGACTTGCTTGAAAAAGCTAGTCAAATCCTTCCTAAAGAGCGTCTCTTCCTTTCTCACCAATGTGGTTTCGCCTCATGTGACTCAGGTAATGAGTTGGCAACACCACAACAATGGGCTAAAATTAAACAAGGTCAAGATATCGCTAAGAAATTCTTTGGTTAATTGGATACTTTTAGATCTGAAAAATCCCTTACCGCATTCGGTAAGGGATTTTAATATTGTCTAAGCTTGAATAAAAGGTTGTAAATCTTTAAGAGCACGCTCAGCAATTTTTTCGTAACGCTCTTTCTTGTCACGAATACGTGGACCTTCCAACTCTTTGATAATACCAAAGTTAACATTCATTGGTTGGAAATGTTTGCTTTCAGCATGTGTCACATAATATGGGAGGCTTCCGATAGCTGTTGTATGAGGGAAGATAAGTTCCTCTTCACCTTTAAAGAGACGGGCTGCATTGATTCCAGCAACCAAACCTGAGGCAGCTGATTCAACATAACCTTCAACACCAGTCATTTGTCCCGCAAAGAACAAATTAGGGTTTGATTTTGATTGGAAGGTCTGTCTGAGCAAGTTTGGCGAATCCATGTAAGAGTTGCGGTGCATAACCCCATAACGCACAAATTCAGCATTTTCAAGACCTGGGATCATTTGGAAGACACGCTTTTGCTCGCCCCATTTGAGGTGGGTTTGGAAACCAACGATATTGTAGAGACTACCAGCCGCATTGTCCTGACGAAGCTGAACAACTGCATAAGGTGTCTTGAAATCGCCGTCACGTGGCCCTTTGTAATCCTCAGGATACTCCAAACCAACCGGTTTCATAGGGCCATAGAGCATTGTCTTGATACCACGTTTAGCCATGACCTCGATAGGCATACACCCTTCGAAATACTTTTCTTTTTCAAAGGAATTCAAAGGAGCTTCTTCAGCTGTTGTCAAAGCCTCATGGAAGGCCATGAACTCTTCCTTGGTCATAGGACAGTTTAGATAAGCTGCTTCACCCTTGTCATAGCGTGACTTAAGGTAAACCTTGTTCATGTCGATAGTCGCTTTATCAACTATTGGTGCAGCGGCATCATAGAAATAGAAGCCATCTCCACCGTTAAGCTCATGAATTTTTTCAGCTAGAGCATCAGAAGTCAATGGTCCTGAGGCAATAACTGTAATGGCATCATCAGGAATTTCTGTGATTTCTTCACGGATAACTTCAATTAATGGATGATTTTCAATTTCCGCTGTAACAGCTTCTGCATAACCTTCACGGTCCACCGCCATGGCACCACCAGCTGGCACACGGTGAGCTTCTCCATTACGCATAATGATAGAGTCCAAGCGACGCATTTCTTCTTTAAGAAGCCCTACAGCATTGGTCAAGCTATCTCCACGGAAAGAGTTAGAACAAACCAATTCTGCAAAATTGGTTGTCTTATGCTGTGGTGTTGCTTTGACCCCACGCATTTCATAAAGTTTTACTGGAATACCACGTTTGGCAATCTGATAAGCCGCCTCTGATCCGGCCAAACCAGCTCCAATCACGTTAATATAATCTGCTTTTGATTGAGACATTACACTAATACCTCTTCGGGAACAAAATGAACTCCTGCTCCCACAAATCTTTCTTCATTTTTTCTCTTAGTAGTATAGCAAAAAACTCCTCATCTGGCGACTAGGAGTAATTTGTATTTAAAGGGGTAACATGATAGTCACTTTAGCACCCCCTGTGCCATTGTCATTTGAAAGAGAAAGACTACCATGGTGTAAGCGAATAATATCATTAGCAATAGTCAGACCAAGTCCACTATGATTGCGGCTCTGTCTACTTTTATCCTCTTGATAAAAGAGCTGAGTGGCCTTTTCAAGTGATTCAAGGGAAAATCCAGGGCCAGAATCAAGACAGATAAACTTGAATTCATCATCTTCTACCCTAGCAGTTAAGAGCAACTGACTACCACTAGGCGTATGCTCTACCGCATTCGAAATGATATTCATAAAAGCTCGATTCAACAAAGACCTGTCCCAATTGCCTATGGTTTCTTTCTCAATTTCCTTCTTGTCAAATACCACATTGATTTGTTTCGTTTGAGCTAATGACAAGGTTTGATCGTAAATGTCTTCAACAAATTCCTTAACTGGAACTTCTTCAAGCGTCAAGGTTTTCTTCAAACTCGTTTTGTTGAGTTCAGACAACTCTTTCACATAAGCATCAACCTGTGCAATCCCTTTTTGAAAATGCTCTAACAAATCCGTCTGTTCTGCATTTAAGGGCGTCATAGCTAAGAGCTCAGCATTCCCACGAGCAACTGTTAGGGGTGTCTTTAAATCATGTGTCAGAGCAGAAATTTGATTTTGTTTATCTTGCTCTGCCTTCCAATTTTCCATCAAAGACTCACGAAGTGCTACTCGCATATGATCCAAACCATTTAAAACCTGGTTAAACTCAGTAATTTTAGATTTGGACGTTTGAAAATCCAAGTCTTGCTCTGCTATTTTCTCTGTTGCCTTCAATATTGGTCTCAACTCTCGACTCAATTTACTAGCATAGTAAAAAGTTAAAGTAATAAATATGAGTAGGATAGACACCATCATTGAGCCAATCATCAATAGATCAGCATTGGGAAAATGCTGGTTCATCCACTCATTACGATACCGAGGTGATAGTTGATAATTGACAATGACAATGCCATCTGACCGTTCAAAAGACTGAAAATAGCCATAATTGCCACCGTGAACATTCTTGAATTGGTAATCTAGCAAGGATTCTTCTTGCAAGTTAACTGGCATGTTAGATTTTTTAAGTTTAAAATCTCTAGTCAAGAAGACATAGCGAGTACCATCAGGCAAGACATTTGGATTAAAGACCTTAGAAGTTTCAATTTCATTCCTGACGACAGACAAATCACTTTCTACCTGATTTGCTGGAAACACAACGCCAAAACGATAAGACAAGCTGAACAAAGACAAAATAAGCAGGCTACTGATTGCTGATAGAACTGTAAGACTGACGACATAAGATATCAAGATTGTTCTTAGAGTGTGTTCTCTTTTTTTAATTAGTGCCACTTGTAACCAATCCCCCAGACTGTTTCAATAGGATTTTGCCCAACATCTTTGAGCTTTGCACGGATATTTTTGATATGTTCAGCCACTGCTGTCGGACTCCCTTTATCCTCATAGCCGTACAAATGCGTGTAGATTTGCTCTTTGGAAAAGACTTGGCCCTTATTTTCAGCCAGAAACTGACAAATACCATATTCTGACTTAGTCAAATCTAACAACTGATTCTCAACATAAAGCTCCTGAGCAGACAAATCAAACTGAATATTTCCAATTAATAGCTTATGGTGGCGCTCACGATGTTCACGTCTCAAGTGTGCAGCCACACGCGCTTGAAGTTCTTTAACCCCAAATGGCTTGCAAATATAATCATCAGCACCATAAGTCAAGCCTTGAACAATATCAGCCTCTTGCGTTTTGGCTGTAATAAAGAGTATAGGACAATCCACCTGATCACGAATCTCATGACAAAACTGGAGACCGTCAACATCAGGCATCATGATATCCAGTAAAATCAAGTCAAAGCGTGGCAACGAGTTCTTATCTAAGTCTAAAACACTTGTAAGCCCCGTCACCTTATGATTTTGAAGCTCTAAAGCCTTTACAACCAATTGAACAATATCTTCCTGATCATCAACAACAAGTATCTGAGCCATAACCTTTCCTTTCGTACAAAGTTACCCTTATCATATCATCTATAGAAGAGAACTGACAAGGCGTAGAGTAGATAAATCTATTAATAAGATTTTGAATTTATTGGCAAAAAACAAATAAATAACAAAGTCACCCCAACAATCCATAAAGGAAGGGAATTGAGTTGGCTCCAATCACTAAGGATAAGGCTATTGATAGGTAAAGCAATAGGAAGCCAATGAGTAGACAAGAAAACTTTATTACTAGCAAAAAAATAAAAATAATTTCAACCATAGAGATAATAATATTACTAACACTGTTCAGACTCACTTGTATAAAGTAGTGAAAATGATTAAGAAAGACCATTAACATCCAACTTGATAGACTTAATACAAATCCATTCACATTATTCATAAGAAGGAGGTTTAAGAGAAGCCAACTAAATAAAGAAGGTAGGCTAAGGATTAGGTCTACTATCAAAAGTTTAGCCAACCATAAACGTCTTTGCTTAGGGTAACTCGATATTTCTTGATAATGATTAGCGTATTTTTCTTGTTCAATCCCTAAAATTGACAAAAATGATGTCAATAGCGGATAGCATAAAAAAGATAATATGGCTAAATTAGTTAGAGAAAAACCGTTAGGGGCAAAGCTCACATACATTGGAATTGTAATAATCTCTAAGACAGCAAAACTGAGAATAAGATAAAGACCGAAAGTATTCTTTAATTTAAGTAACTCACTCCTTAGCATTTAATTGTCTCCTTTGCAGTGAAAAAGGTAAAAGCAATGTCACTACTATTGATAGCATCATCGTAAGTAACACCTGAAAAATGCTAGTATGATTCGTATTTACAATAATATCCCCCGATGGTTTAAGATTTAATAAAAATTGAGCTATTTTATAGTGATAAGTATAGGGGAAAACGAACCAAAGTGGACTCTGAGCAATAAAGGGTGCTATTAAAAGACAAACCAATGTATTAAGAGCTAATAGGATGAATTGACTCATGTATTTAGACATCAGATAAAGTAAAGGAATGTTCCATAAAGTTGTCATCCAAATTAAGATTAAGGAAATAGCTGTTTTAGGAATATTTATTGGAATAAAACCTGTGTAAATAAATGCAACGAGACTAAGGAAAGCCAGTAAGAAAAAACTAGCAAGCAATGTTCTCATGCCTATAAGCACCATTTTCATCAAGCTAATTTTCCAAGTGAAATATCCATTTGTAACATTTTGAAAATGCCCAGCCTGGTCTTCTAAACGTCTATCAACTATAAACAAAATACCATTTACAAGATATAAAAAGATAGCTTCCCACCAATAAACCGAGAAAGGAACAAAAATCTGTAACCCTCCCATTAAAAAGGCTATAAGAACGGTTAAAAATGGTATGATGATTAAGAATTTAGTCGTTCCTAAATGTCGTAATTTGAGCAATTCCGAATAGAATATATTTTGCATATCACTAACCCCCATGAACAATTTTAAAGAAGAGTCTCTCAAGACTATCTACATTTTTGTTTTCACCATCATATTGAATTTTACCTTTATCGAGAATAAGAATATGATCAGCAACCTTACTAATTTCTAGAAGTTGATGACTGGAAACCAGAATTGTCATCCCTTTTGCTTTCAAGGAACGAATAAGGTCTAGCAATTCATTTATACCATCGGGATCAAGGCCATTAGTAGGCTCATCTAGAATTAAAAATTGGGGATCAGTTAAAATGGCCATACCAATCCCAAGTCGCTGCTTCATACCTAATGAAAATTTACCGGCTTTTTTCTTTCCAGTATTGGAAAGACCAATTATTTCCAAGGTTTCAAAAATTTTTGAATCAGGAATATCATATAGCAACGCTTTTGTTTTTAGATTGTCAAAAGCTGAAAGGTTGTGATAAATTGCAGGTGCTTCGATTAATGCACCTAATAAATGTTTGTTTTTGGATGATCCATCAAATCGAATTTCTCCACTACTTTTTTGGACTAAACCAAAAAGAATTTTCATCAGAGTTGACTTACCAGCACCATTTACTCCTAATAGACCAGAAACTGTTCCAGATTCAATTGTAAATGTGATGTTATCTAAAATAGTCTTATCTTTGTAGGTTTTTGAAAGTTGTTTAACAGTTATTTCCATTTGTACACCTCTTTTAGAATAGTTCTGTTTTCAATATAAGCTTATATTTATCTAATATCAAAAAATCACTTACTCTCCTTTCTTTTCATCCTTAGTATAAAAAACAAATTTAAGGAAAGTATCAGTTTTTTTGATAAAATACAAAAAACTATCCCAAGATTTAACTTGAGATAGCTTTCTTTATTTAACAATAGATTCTTTGTAGTCACACTCTTCGTTGCTACAGATAACTTGCTTGCCGCCACCACGGACCTTCTTCTCGACAAGATAATCGCCTGATTTAGGACAGTTACGTCCAACAGGGATATCCCACGACGTAAATTCACAGTCAGGATAGCGATCACATCCATAAAAGACACGATTTCGTTTTGTCTTACGTTCGATGACCTGACCTTTACCACAGGTTGGACAAGTAACGCCAATTTCTTTGGTAATGGCTTTAGTATTGTGACAGTCGGGGAAGTTACTACATGCGTAGAACTTACCGTATCGACCAAGTTTGATGACCATTGGGTGACCACAGAGGTCACAATCAAAACCAGCTGGCTCATCCTTGATTTGGATTTTTTCAATACCTTCTTCAGCTTTTTCCAATTCTTTTTGGAAAGGTTTGAAGAATTCATCAATAACCTTCTGCCATTGTTCCTTACCGATTTCAACTTTATCGAGTTTTCCTTCCATCTCGGCAGTGAATTTAACATCCACGATGTCTGGGAAGAATTCGACGATTAAGCTATTAACGATTTCACCAAGTTCTGTTGGTTCAAAACGTTTAGCTACTAATTTGACATAGTAACGACGTTGAATAACATCAAGTGTCGGTGCATAAGTTGACGGACGACCAACACCATTTTCTTCCAGCGTCTTAATCAGAGTCGCTTCAGAATAGCGGGCTGGTGGTTGCGTGAAGTGTTGTTCAGGCGTTGTCACAACCTTCTTAACCGTATCACCTTCTGCCATATCAGGAAGCATTTTATTCTTATCAGAGTCGTTGTAAACGGCCATATAACCATCGAACTTGATTTGGCTACCATTTGCAGTGAAAATGACTCCGTTTTGAGACAAGGTCACCTTCATCGTATCAAATACTGCAGCTGTCATTTGACTCGCTACAAAACGATTCCAGATAAGAGTATAAAGCTTAAGCTGATCCTTATCCAAATACTTTGCAATGCTTTCTGGTGTTTGGAAAACATTTGACGGACGAATAGCCTCATGGGCATCTTGTGCTCCTGAACTATTTTTCACCTTGCTGCCGTGTTTTGAATACTTAGAACCAAAGCGTTCTGTGATAAATTCAGCAGCCTGATTTTGAGCAACTGGACTGATACGTGTTGAGTCCGTACGCATATAGGTAATCAAACCTTGAGCGCCTGAACCCAGATTAATTCCTTCATACAACTGTTGGGCAACCATCATGGTCTTACGTGTACGGAAATTAATCTTATTGGCAGCATCCTGTTGAAGAGATGAGGTTGTATATGGCAATGGCGCATTACGACGACGTTCTTTTTTCTCTACCTTATCAACGTTAAAATCATCACTTGTGATACGAGACAGAACGGCTTGAACATCATCATTATTGTTGAGCTTAAGCTTTTTACCATCCAAACCATAGAAGCTAGCCTGAAACTTCTTAGCACCCTTCTTAAAAGCACCATCAATAGTCCAGTATTCTTCTGGTTTAAAGGCCTTAATTTCATTTTCACGGTCAATAATGAGCTTAAGAGCTACTGATTGTACACGACCTGCAGAAAGACCTTTCTTAACCTTCTTCCATAGAAGCGGTGAAATAGAGTAACCCACAATACGGTCCAAGACACGACGAGCTTGTTGAGCATCTACCAAGTCCATGTCAATGGCGCGTGGCTCTACAAAGGCATTTTTTACCGCATCTTTAGTGATTTCGTTAAAAACGACACGATTCTTATCATCTGGCTCTAATCCAAGAATATGTGACAAATGCCATGAAATGGCTTCCCCTTCACGGTCCGGGTCACTTGCGAGAAAGACTTGCTTGGCTTTTTTAGCTTCTTTCTTCAATTCATTGATAAGAGGTCCCTTACCTCGAATATTAATGTACTGAGGTTCGTAGTTGTTTTCAAAATCAATAGACATACTTGATTTTTTCAAATCACGAATATGCCCAACAGAGGCTACAACTTTATAATTGCGGCCAAGATATTTCTCAATCGTTTTCGCTTTAGCAGGAGACTCCACGATAACCAAATTTTTCTTTGGTGTCGCTCTCTTTTTAGTCGCCTTTTTAGCAGTCGTTTTCTTTGTTGTTTTAGTTTTCGTTTTTGTTGTCGTTGCTGTCGCCATAGACTATTTCCTTATAATGTTATAAACTGGCTGCGCCACTCATCTGTCTAAAATCTAGTCACAAGACATTAAAAAATGAAACATCTTGGACCGAGCAACTAACATGATACCTTCCTTTTCTTTAACTGTCAATAAAAAACTTTATCTCTATAGGAGAACTTTGATTTTCAAGAAAACTCTGAAAGGATGTCAAACCCTGTCGTAATGCACTTTGCACCCTCCTGAATTAGGTGATGGCATCCATCTGACTTTCCATCTAAAATATTTCCTGGAATAGCAAAAACATCTCTACCTTCTTCCATGGCACGCTCACAAGTAATCAGACTTCCTGAGCGAAGCTTAGCTTCTACAACCATAACTCCTTGACACAATCCAGAAATAATCCGATTGCGTTCAGGAAAGTGGTACTTGAGAGGCTGTTCACCTGGTCCATATTCTGTAAGAACTAAATGATTTTTTGCCATATAGTCCTGCAAAGCTTTATTTTCTTTAGGATAATAAACATCAAGTCCTGTCCCGATAACTGCAATCGTGTTCCCCTTATTTTTCAAGGCCTCCATATGCGCACAAGTATCAATCCCACACGCCAATCCACTCACAATAGTAAAGTGATTCCCAAGTTCACTAACAATTTTACGGACAGACTGTTTGCCTGTTTCAGAACACTTTCTTGCCCCAACAACAGCTAGCTTTGGTTTACTCAGTAAATCAAGATTCCCCTGATAATAAAGGAGGACAGGAGGATTATAGGTATACTTCAGCTCAATGGGATATTCTTTATCAAAAATCGATAACGTAGGAAAATGGTCGAATTGTTCTTTGAGTTGCTTAATATCTAAACTCTTATACTTTTCCATAAAAAGAACGGCATTTTTAGACTTGGATACCACTGCCATATCACGTAAACTCAATTTTCTATCTTGAGTCTTTTGATAGTCCAAAATATTTAAGATATTTAAATTCGTCAACCCAGCGGCTTTAAGTTTAAAAAGTTCAAAATTATTCATATAGATACCTCCTTTTCATTATTCGTAACAGAAAAGAAAAAAGCTCCATTATGGAACTTTCCGTGATTACAAATCATTTTCAGAAGCAAAATAAGACGTGGCTCCTAGTAGGTTACTATCGTTATGGAAATGACAGGCTCGAATAGTTATGGGCTCAAAACCTAATTCAGTCTTATCCTTAAATAACTCCTCATAGGCATCACTTATTCCTTCTATTAAAGTACCTTGCCTACTGATACCACCACCGATAACAACTTTCTCCAACCTAAAGAAGCTCTGCAAATTTAGCACAAGAACAGCAATTTCATGACAATAGTCTTTAAATAAAAGATTTAGATCTTCCGACTGATTTCCCTCTATAGCTGAGAATACGGCTGGACCATCGTCTTGATTTAACCCAAGTAATTGACTGGCTTCATGAACAAAGCCTACTGCAGACCCCTTATTATCGACAAGGCTTACTAAGCCATGCATAAACAATTCCCACTGGAAAGGTAGAGAGGTTTGACTCATACTTTGGGGACTTGGAACTCTCAGATATTGGGTGACTGACAGAGATGATAACAAGTCCTCCTGTGAGACAAGTCCTAAACCAACACCAGTACCTAAAACCAAGGCTGCCCCACAATCTAAGTCTTGTAGACTTCCATATCTGGCTTCAGCCAAGGCTGCTGCGTCTGCATCATTGATAACCTTTACAGGTAGTTGAAATGTTTTAGTCAATCGTGACCCAAGAGGAATAGCCGTTAAATAAGGGATAAGACCGCCCTTGAAAATGAAGCCACGTTTACTATTTATTTCGCCAGGGCACGCAATGGCAATCCCAGAAATAATATCCTTGTGTGACGAGACAATGTGGTCTAAAGTCAACCAAAAGTCGTCTAAGGTTGGTGGCGTCGACACTTTAGATTGATTGCTAATCTTAAAATCATCATTAACTAACCCAAACTTGATAAAGGTTCCTCCAATATCGATAGCTAAAATCACGCCACTTCACCTACTTTTTATTATTGACTTTATGGGTTCAAAGCTTCTTCTATGAATTGGAGTAACACCAAAGTTATCTATGCCAGACAAATGATCCTTGGTACCATAACCTGCATTTTTGGCAAATGCATAACCAGGAAACTCCTGATCATAGTCAGCCATCATCTTATCACGGGTTACCTTTGCTACGATAGATGCTGCCGCAATTGATAAAGAATTAGCATCTCCTTTTATAATTGATGTTTGTCCTATTGGTAGGTCCAAAGTCATGGCATCAATTAACAAATGTTCAGGTTTGGGACTAAGGTTTTCAATAGCTTCAGTCATAGCAAGCTTGGTTGCTTCATAAATATTGACATCGTCAATCACATGATTGTCCTTTATACCAATCCCGACAGCTACCGCTTCCTTCATGACCTGCTTATAAATAGCTTTATGTTTTGATTTTGGTATTTTTTTACTGTCATTGAGACCTTTTATTTTACAAAGCTTTGGTAAGATAACCGCTGCAGCTACCACTGGCCCAGCCAAAGGACCACGTCCAACTTCATCAACACCTGCAATGAGTTCAACTCCCTGAGCATAAAGCGATTTTTCGTAACTTAGCATCTTTTCTAAGCGTTCTTCCTCAGCAATCTCAGCTTGTATAGCTTTACGGCGTTGCTTAATGGCAGTCTGTACACCAGCTCGACTATCTTCCTCAAAACTTGCCCATCGGTGATCGTCAAGGTCTGTCAAAGTGGCCAATTGCTCTTTGACTTCTTTAATTGTCGCCATCAGTATCGACCCCAACAATATCAAGTGTGTAACGTCCTAGTTTTCCATCACGAACTTCTTTGACAAATAGATTATAGAAACGGTCATAATCTTCACGGAAGCCAAGTTTTCGAGTCATTTCCATAATGATTTCTGGTGCCTCTTCTTCAAGGTCAATCCCTTTAAAGCGCTCCTCTAAACGTTCAGGATAGTAAGTTTTAAAATAGTTAAGGCCAAAAATTGTAACTTCATCCATTGGCAAGAGCTGGTCCTTGATGGCACCGGTCAAAGCAAGTTTCAAACCGACCAATTCATCTTCAAACTTAGGCCACAAAATCCCCGGAGTATCCAGAATTTCCAAATCCTTATTTGACTTCAACCACTGTTGACCTTTTGTCACACCAGGTTTATTTCCTACAACGGCAATTTTTTTACCAGCCAAACGATTCATCAAGGTAGATTTCCCAGCATTTGGAATCCCAATAATCATAGTTCGCAAGGTCTCTTTCTGAATACCACGTTCACGAAGTCGTTGAATCTTGTCAGCCATAAGACTCTTAGCAGCGTCTGTCACCAATTTAACTGTAGATTGTTCCTTGGAATTGATGGCCAAGGTTTTAATCCCTTGACTCTCAAAATAGCTACGCCACTCTTTTGTACGATTACTATCAGCAAGGTCAGCCTTATTGAGAATTAAAAGCTTTGGTTTATCGCCAACAATTTTAGTTAGCATGGGATTTTGACTTGACAGTGGCAAACGTGCATCCACTAAAATTGTTACAAAATCAACATGCTTAAGATTTTCCTGAACTTGTCGACGGGCTTTGGACATGTGACCAGGGAACCATTGAATAGTAGCCATGTTTATCTCTCCTCTTTCTTTTCTTAGTAAAATATGATTTAAACTCTTTAAAAAAAGCCAAAGACTTGGCTTTACTTTATTTATATTATATCAGATTTAGTTTAAGATGCCCAATCGATAAAAGTTGACTAAGCCTCAACAGGCATAAAGTTACCGACAATTTTACCGATGATTCGGGGATCTTCGTCATAGGGTGCGAACTTATCACCATAACGTTTATTAAGAGAAACTAAACGTAGCCCATCTTCCTCACGATAAACTTTTTTGATATAGGTTTGACCATCCCAGTCTACAGCATAAACAGCTCCATCATAATCAAAACCTGTTTGTTTGATTAGCACTACTTCTCCATTTAGGTAGGTAGGTTCCATAGAGTCTCCAAAAACCCATGACGCAAAATCATGATCCAATTCTTCATCATAGAAAACTTCATCATAGTTGCCGTCACCAAAGTAAGTGTAACCTGTTCCGGCTGATAGACGCTCGAAAACTTTGTATGAGTAAAGCGGAATAACAGGTGCTTTCTGCTTTTCTGCTTCTTGCTCTTCTAGGAGAGCCTTAGTGAGTCGCAAAGCTTCCTGACGATTTTCCTCATTTAATTCCAAGTAGACTTCTACAATCTCATGTTCAGATAGAAAATAGGTCTCAGCCACGCCAAAAAGTTCTGCCAATACCGATAGATTCTTTTGATTAGGTTTCGTCTTACCATTTTCCCAATTAAAATAAGAGGAGCGTGAAATTCCAAGATGCTTAGCCACTGATGCCTGGCTCATTCCTTGCGCTTCTCGAATTTCCTTAAGTCTTTGTCCTGAAAACATAGCCACCTCCGTAAGTTAATAAACTAACATAAGTTTATCAAAAAAAGTAGTTGTTTTCAAGTGAAACTAACTACTTTTACATCTCTTTTATATCATTCTTTAACTAAAAATCCTAGATGGTTAAGTGCCTCTTCAATATAATCTATATCTTGCTCACTATCTGCTTCGACAAGATGGTAATGAACTCCGTTTGTTAAATCAGATAAGGGGCGAAAGTCATTTGACGAGGCTTGGTCTAAAAAATGCCTAACATCTCGACGACAAGTCAATTTCAACAAAGTCTGAATTTCTCCATAAACTGGATGATCTATCATGATATTTTGAATACGGCCTCCATTATCAACAATAGCCAAAAGCTCATCTTCCATATCGGACACTTTATGATTCACCTTAAACAGTCGACGTACATATGAATTGTCATCGCTACTTTTATAGATATATCCTCTATTAGTTGAAATAATCTGGGCACCATCTGCACGTAAGAGTGCAATATCTTGAACAATGATTTGACGTGTCACACCAAAATGCTCCGCCAAACTCTGTCCATTCATTGCCTCTTTAGCTCCCTTTAAGAGTGCCAATAATTCTTGTTTTCGATTTGAAGCCATAGACCAACCATCCCTCTTTCAATTAGCGTATTTTTCGAATACTTTTGAAAATCGTTAATGCTATAACATAGTCTATCATACTATGGACAATAGTGCCAAAACCAACTAAAACAAAGAGAACATAGAACAGTTTTTGGAAATCCTCTCCTGTTACGGAATAAAAAATCACGCAAGCAAGAACTTCACCTATGGCATGGATAAGTCCTAAAACAAAGTTGAAAAGTAATGATGATTTATGGTTTTCTATCGTTTGTGGAAATTTTTTCAAATAGAGTGCGCCTAAAAAGCCAAATATAATATGTGAAAAGGCCCTAAAAACAACCACAATCGGATAGCCAGCCATAAAGTATCCCAAACTAGAAGCTAAGATAACAAAAGCAGTTACCCAGGGAGATATAAACATGGCTAGAAATATTGGAACATGACTCCCCAAAGTATACGAAGCCGGTGGGATGATTAGTTTAATTGGCATGATACTTGGGATAAGGATAGCAATTGCCGTTAATAAAGCTGCAAAGGTCATTTCTTGAATTCTCTTTTTCGGTTTCATGATTTACTCCTTTTTTACTGTATATACATTAGTATATTACAGTGTATAGTTGTATAAGTCAATATTTTTCAGAAAAAAAACACTAGAGCAAAATGCCCTAGCGTTCTAAGTTTCTTATTTACGTTTTTTCTTAGCTTTTTTCATCTTATTAGCTTGACGCTTCATCGCATGTTTCATGGCAAATGAACCAACCTTACCTTTAAGGCCACCACCAAGCATTTGGCTAAGATCCATATTTCCAAGATCTGGCATACCAGCGCCACCCATCATGCCTTCAAGAGCAGACATGTCCATATTACCCATATCCGGCATATTTGGCATGTTTTTTGGCAGATTATTTGGGTTAAGACCCATTTGACGCATCATTTGCTCCATATCACCAGACATAACACCTTGCATCATTTGTTTTGCCTGGTTGAAGTCTTTAATAAACTTGTTTACTTCGATGAAGGTATTCCCTGAACCATTGGCAATACGACGACGACGACTTGGTGTCAAAAGATCTGGATTTTCACGTTCTTCAGGTGTCATAGATGATACGATGGCACGTTTGCGCGCAATTTGTTTCTCATCTACTTTAACATTAGCCAAGGCTGGATTGTTAGCCATACCTGGCAACATCTTGAGCAAATCCTCCATTGGACCCATATTTTGTACCTGGTCTAATTGGTCAATGAAGTCATTGAAGTCAAAGGTGTTTTCACGCATCTTTTCAGCCAACTCAAGAGATTTTTTCTCATCGTACTCTTGAGAAGCTTTTTCGATAAGGGTAAGAAGGTCACCCATACCCAAAATACGACTTGACATACGGTCTGGGTGGAAAGTCTCGATATCCGTAATTTTCTCACCAGTACCCGTAAATTTGATTGGCTTGCCGGTAATCTCACGAATAGAAAGAGCCGCACCACCACGTGTGTCCCCATCAATTTTAGTAAGAACAACACCAGTGATATCTAGCTGTTCGTTGAACTCCTTGGCAACGTTAGCAGCTTCCTGACCAATCATGCTATCCACAACCAAGAGAATTTCGTTTGGATGAGCAAAATCCTTAATATCATGCAATTCTTGCATGAGAGTCTCGTCAATCTGCAAACGACCAGCCGTATCAATCAAGACATAGTCATTCTTATTGGCACGCGCTTGTTCCAAACCATTTTTGACAATCTCAACTGCTGGTGTCTCTGTTCCCATATCAAAAACAGGAACATTGATTTGTTGCCCCAAAGTCTTCAACTGATCAATGGCTGCTGGACGATAGATGTCCGCCGCAATCATCATTGGACGGGCCTCTTGTTCCTTAATCAACTTATTAGCCAATTTACCAGCAAAGGTTGTCTTACCAGCCCCTTGGAGACCAACCATCATAATGATTGTTGGAATCTTTGGAGATTTTTCAATTTCAGATGTTTCAGACCCAAGAATCTCTGTCAATTCTTCATTAACAATCTTGATAATTTGTTGTGAAGCATCAAGAGTATCAATGATTTCGTGACCTACAGCACGTTCACGAACACGTTTAATAAATGTCTTAACGACTGGTAGCGCTACGTCTGCTTCAAGAAGTGCCAAACGAATCTCTTTAGTGACTTCTTGAACTTCTTTCTCTGAAAGTTTTCCTTTACGTCTTAAATTTTTGAAAACGCCTTGCAAGCGTTCCGTTAAGCTTTCAAAAGCCATATATCATTTCCTCTCTTACTTTCTGCTTGAATCTAATCTCTATTATCAATGCTGCTGAGCACAGCAATTTGTTCCTGAAGATAGCTATCGTCTGGATATTTTTCCATGATATCATCAAAAATTTGGCTACGGACGATGTAATCTGAATACATATGTAATTTCATCTCGTAAGCTTCTAAAATCTTCTCAGTACGCTTGATGTTATCATATACTGCCTGACGACTCACACCAAATTCCTCGGCAATTTCTGCCAAACTGTAATCATCCGCATAATAGAGCTCAATATAGTTCATCTGCTTATCTGTTAACAGTGCAGCATAGAACTCAAAAAGGGCATTCATGCGATTGGTTTTTTCAATTTCCATAAGCTCCATTTTACCATAAAATCATGGTGTTAGCACGATTCTTGTGCAGAAAAAAGCAGTGACTTCTAATTATTCTCCAAATAAAATTCAAAACGGTCACCAACATAGTAACTTCGTACATATTCGAAAGCCTGACCGTCTTGGAGGAAGGAAATTTGTGTCAGACTCAGGAGAGCATCACCAGTCTTAACCTTGAGGTGCTTGGCTAAACTACTATTGGCCAAACTAGCTGATATGGTCTGCTGACTTTTCCCTATTTCATAGCCGTTATCGGTCAGTGTCTTGAAGAAATGTTCCGTAATTTCTGACTCCTTGAAACCTCGGATAATTTTCTCAGGGATACTGGCAATCTCATAGGCAACTGGAAGATCATCCGCAAAGCGAACACGTTCCATACGAATCACATAAGACTGTGGTAAAACACCTAAGTTCTTGATTTCAAATTCATTGGGATGTACACGCTTATATGAAATAAGCTCACTAGATGGTTTCTTGCCTTGGGATTTTACAATCTCTGTGAAACTCGTGGTTCCACGCATCTTTTCCTTAACTCGACTGCTAGCCACAAAAGTACCACTGCCTGGTTTACGCTCTAAAATCCCCTCATCCACTAAAAGCGTTATGGCCTGACGCACAGTCATACGACTCACGTCAAAAGTTTCGCAAAGATCCCGCTCGCTAGGGAGACGTTGCCCGATTTTCCAAGTACCGTCATCAACATCTGCCTTAATCTTATCATGTATGCGAATATATGCTGGTAGCATCTAATACCCCCTTCTTTACCCCTATTTTACAAAAAAACTAATAGAATTGTAAAGGTGACGACAAGACTTACAGTTTATCGTATAAATCTAGGTGCTAAGTCCTTAAAATTGTGATACAATGATTGCATAAGAGTCCATTTGTGACGTAAAAAGAAAGGGTAATAATGACTGACATTTCTACTTTGAATGATGTGCAGAAAATCATTGTTCTAGACTATGGTAGCCAATACAATCAGCTGATTGCACGTCGTATTCGTGAATTTGGCGTTTTCTCTGAATTGAAAAGCCATAAAATTACCGCTGATGAAGTCCGTGCCATCGATCCTATCGGTATCGTACTTTCGGGTGGTCCTAACTCTGTTTATGCCGAAGATGCCTTTGGTATTGACGAAGAAATTTTTGAACTTGGTATTCCAATTCTTGGTATCTGTTACGGAATGCAACTGTTGACCCACAAACTTGGTGGTAAAGTTGTTCCTGCTGGTGAAGCTGGTAACCGTGAGTATGGCCAATCAACACTTCGCCTTCGTGCCCAATCAGAACTCTTTGCAGGAACTCCTGAAGAACAAGTCGTTCTTATGAGCCACGGTGATGCTGTTACAGAAATTCCAGAAGGTTTCCATCTTGTTGGTGACTCAGTAGATTGCCCATTCGCCGCAATGGAAAATACTGAGAAAAACTTCTACGGTATCCAATTCCACCCAGAAGTTCGTCACTCTGTATATGGTAACGATATCTTGAAAAACTTCGCTTTCGGTATCTGTGGTGCCAAAGGTGACTGGTCAATGGCTAACTTCGTAGATATGCAAATTGCACAAATCCGTGAAACAGTTGGTGACCGTAAAGTCCTTCTTGGCCTCTCAGGTGGGGTTGACTCATCTGTTGTTGGTGTCCTTTTGCAAAAAGCTATCGGAGATCAATTGACATGTATCTTCGTTGACCACGGTCTTCTCCGTAAAGGTGAAGGTGACCAAGTTATGGAGATGCTTGGAGGTAAATTTGGCCTTAACATTATCCGTGTTGATGCTTCTAAACGCTTCCTAGATCTCTTGGCTGGTGTTGACGATCCTGAGAAAAAACGTAAAATCATCGGTAACGAGTTTGTTTACGTCTTTGATGACGAAGCAAGCAAACTTAAAGGTGTAGACTTCCTAGCTCAAGGAACACTCTACACTGATATTATTGAATCAGGTACTGAGACAGCCCAAACAATCAAATCTCACCACAATGTTGGTGGTCTTCCAGAAGATATGCAGTTTGAATTGATTGAACCACTTAATACCCTCTTTAAAGATGAAGTACGTGCCCTTGGTACTGAGATGGGAATGCCTGACGAAGTTGTTTGGCGTCAACCTTTCCCAGGACCAGGACTTGCCATCCGTGTTATGGGTGAAATCACTGAAGAGAAACTTGAAACTGTTCGTGAGTCTGATGCTATCCTTCGCGAAGAAATTGCCAAAGCTGGTCTTGATCGTGATGTATGGCAATACTTCACTGTTAACACAGGCGTTCGCTCTGTCGGTGTTATGGGTGATGGCCGTACTTATGACTACACTATCGCTATCCGTGCTATCACTTCAATTGACGGTATGACAGCTGACTTTGCAAAGCTTCCATGGGAAGTTCTTCAAAAGATTTCTGTACGTATCGTTAACGAAGTTGACCACGTTAACCGTATCGTCTACGATATTACAAGTAAACCACCTGCAACTGTAGAGTGGGAATAAAATATAAACCTAATTTAAAGTGACTTGATTGATTTAACAGCATTTTGAATTGTTTTAAATGATTTTAAAACGGGGTAAATTCGTTTGAATTGTCTCCAAAGAAGCTCAAAATTGAGCTTCTTTTTTAGTATTAATAATAAATAATAAGGTAACAGATGTTTTGGAAAATATAAAAATATTCTTAAATAAAGTAGAAGATGAATTCCATGATTTTAAACAACAATGGCATAAAGACAATTCTGAACTTGTTCGAGATATTCTAAATTTCGTTAATACAGTACATCATAAAGATTGTTATATAATTTTTGGTATTGCAGACAATTTCGAGATTATAGGAGTTCAAGAAGATGAAAATAGAAAAAATACAGAAACTATAACTGATTTGCTTCATAAACTATATTTATCTACTAATTCACAAATTAAAGTAAAAGTTGAAACACAAACTATTGATGATAAAGAAATAGACATTTTAACTATTTTTAATAGCGATTTCGTGCCAGTGTATCTAACAAAAGATTATAGGCCAAAAGGTTCAAAAGGGCTCACCGCTGGTTTAATTTATGCTAGAAATGGTGCTATAAATACACCTAGAAATGAGTCAACCTCATTTGATGTCTTAAATGCATTATTTCGCAAGCATAATAAATTAGATGTCTCTATTCAGGAGCAATATAATAAAGTTTTGACTGATTATAATAATTGGTCGTATGTTGATAATGAAGAGGGCTCTTTTTTCATCTTGAATATACAATATAAGTGCA
>NZ_KV810702.1:0-530 GCF_001812855.1 Streptococcus sp. HMSC072D03 | reverse complement strand
AACTCATGAGACTTATTAAGAATACCACAGAACTAATCGGAATTAAAGACCAAAATATCAAGATTTTACTTATTTTTGAAACTGACACTCATATCGAGATTCAAGCAAAACTCGATTACCCTGCACCTTCCTGTCCTCATTGCCATGGAAAGATGATCAAGTACGACTTTCAAAAGCCTTCTAAAATCCCTCTTCTTGAGCAAGCTGGAACTCCAACACTACTACGTCTGAAAAAACGTCGTTTCCAGTGTAAAAGTTGTAGACGAGTCACGGTAGCTGAGACATCTATCGTTGAGAAAAACTGCCAAATCTCCAATCTAGTCCGACAAAAGGTTACACAACTCCTAACTGAGAAGGTGTCATTAACGGATATTGCCAGAAGACTTCGCGTGTCAACGTCCACTGTCTATCGTAAACTCGACCAGTTTACTTTCAAGGAACACTATGACAAACTCCCAGCTATTATGTCCTAGGATGAGTTTGGGTTCAAGAAAGGGAAATTGGCTTTTGTGGCCCAGAATTATGAGACA
>NZ_KV810701.1:4391-91097 GCF_001812855.1 Streptococcus sp. HMSC072D03 | reverse complement strand
CCCTTGATCAAACCACCCGTTAGACGGGTGGTTATGATTTTTCTGAAAAAAGTTAAATTTTCCACTTGACAAGTGAGTGAACACTCACTACAATATCACTTGTAATCGAAAGTGAGTAAATACTCACTAAGGAGGATGCATATGAAAACATTGCTACATTTACAAGATTTACAAAAATCTTTTGGTCAACAACTTGTGTTAAACCACGTTGGTTTTGAATTACAGTCTGGGGAAATCATTGGTCTAATCGGTCCTTCTGGTGCTGGTAAATCAACCATGATTAAAACCATGTTAGGGATGGAAAAGGCAGATAGTGGTATCGCTTTAGTCTTAGACCAGACCATGCCCAATCGTCATATTCTGGGAGATATAGGCTATATGGCCCAGTCAGATGCTTTATATGAAGCTTTGTCAGGACAAGAAAATTTGGAATTTTTCGGTCAGCTCAAAGGTCTCTGCAAAAAAGTCCTAAATGATGAAATAGCTCATGTGGCTCAAGTAGTAGATCTGACTGCCCACTTAAACAAGTCGGTATCTGGTTATTCAGGAGGGATGAAACGACGCTTGTCGCTAGCCATCGCACTCTTAGGAAACCCACAGCTCTTGATTTTGGATGAACCAACTGTTGGAATCGATCCTTCTCTTAGAAAGAAAATCTGGAAAGAGTTAATCACGCTTAGAGACAAGGGAGTAGGAATTTTGGTTACTACTCATGTCATGGATGAAGCAGAGCTGACAGATAAGGTTGGTCTCTTGTTGGGCGGTAAAATCATTGCCTTCGATACACCATACAAGCTAAAAGAAACTTACGGTGTTTCAAGCATAGAAGAAGTCTTTTTGAAAGCAGAAGGAGAATAAGATGAGAACCATTGCCATTGCACAAAAAGTCATCAAAGAATTGCTTCGTGACAAACGAACACTAGCTTTGATGTTTGTGGCTCCAGTCTTTATCATGTGGTTGATGAACCTCATGTTTTCGGCTAGTACAACCGTGAACGTCAAGCTTGCAACGCAGGATCTACCAACTAGTTTGGTAAGTAGAATGGATGACTTAGACCATGTCAGTGTGAAAACTTACAAAGACTTAGATCAAGCCAAAGAAGCTTTAAACGATGAAAAAGTAGATGCAGTTATCTCTTATAAGGATGGGGAGTACCATGTAGACTATGCCAATACAGATGCCTCTAAAACTTCTGTGACCCGACAAGTATTACGAACCAGTATGGCGAGTGAAGGCACCAGTCAACTAGTGACACGTGTCAAACAGGCCCTTCCTCAATTGAAACTCGATGCAAAATCACCAGAAATTAAGGAATCTTATGAGTATGGAAATGAAGATACTGGCTTCTTTGCCAAAATGATTCCAGTCTTGATTGGATTTGTGGTTTTCTTTTTTGTTTTCTTGATTTCAGGGATGGCACTTTTGAAAGAACGTACCAGCGGAACCTTGGATCGCTTGTTAGCGACACCAGTCAAACGTTCGGAAATCGTTTATGGTTACATGATATCTTATGGACTTATTGCTATTCTTCAGACAGCAGTTGTCGTCATGGCTGCCATTTGGTTGTTAGATATTGAAGTTGTCGGAAGTTTATTAAATGTTATAATAGTTAATGTAGTATTGGCTCTTGTAGCACTAGCCTTCGGAATTCTCTTGTCTACTTTGGCAAAATCAGAATTCCAAATAATGCAATTTATTCCTCTTGTGATTTTGCCTCAACTCTTTTTCTCAGGAATCATTCCTCTTGATTCAATGGGAGAGTGGGCAAAAACAATTGGAAAATTCTTGCCATTGACCTACTCAGGTGATGCCATGAGTCAGATTATTCTTTACGGACGTGGACTTGGAGATGTCTTACCTAATATTGGTGTTTTACTTGTTTTCCTTATCGTTTTGACAATTCTCAATATTGTCGGATTGCGTCGTTATCGTAAAGTTTAAAATATAAATATACGAGGATGAAAATGAGCGAGAGTATTTTTGAGTCGTTTGAAGCTTATCTAAAAGAGGCAGACTATCCCAAAGGAAAGAAAAAAATCATGCAGGCGGCGGTCGATTTGATTTCTACTAAGAGTTACAATGGGACCTCCACCCTACAAATTTCCAAACATGCGGGACTTAGTCAGGCAACGCTTTTCAAGTATTTCAAGACCAAAGAAGATTTATTAACAGCTATTTTACATCCTGTTGTTCCAGGACTTTTCGGTCGTTTTTTTGAGGAACTTTTGGCCGTTAACACGACTGAAGAAAAGGTTCATTATCTCGTTCACAATCGCATGGCCTATCTAAAAAAAAATCGTGCCTTGATGAAAATTATTCTACAGGAAATTTTTTCAAATAAGAAACTGAGAAATGAGCAGATTTTTATCTGGAATACCATTCAGGATAAACTTTTAAGAGTCCACGAGGAATTAGTGGCAGATCCTCGTGTTAATCCTGAAATCACGATCCCTCAAATGGTACGCATTTGTGTGGGGCCCTTGTTGGCATACTTTGCCCAACTTTATATCGTTGGCGACAAAGGTGACATAAGAGAAGAAGACCTTGACTTATTAGAAAAACAGATTTTAGGTGGTTTGTGGAAATAAAACCTGACTGCAATCATATTTCTTAAAGTAGCATACAAAAAGACATGTTTCTGACTAAAATCAGATTCATGTCCTTTTTAGGTGTTATGATTTAATCATCTATTTTTCTTGATTATAAGCTAATAGATTTTATGAAATCATATAATCAGTTTGCATTTTTTGATATAATAATTCTTAAAACTTAGGAGGCAAAAGATGATAAACAAACATGAAATTCCTATTTTAGAATTTGACGACAATCCTCAGGCAGTGATTATGCCGACCCATGAGGATTTAGGTTTGGACCTGCCGCCTAGGTGTGTTTACGGCTTTTTAGAGGAAGAAGTCGAACGCTATGCGATATCAGTTGGCGCCGAAAAAGTAGGCGAATTTGTCTCTGCCACCAAAGCCTATCCTGTTTTTGTCATGAATTACAACGGGAAGGAAATTTGTTTGGCTCAAGCTCCAGTTGGCTCAGCTGCAGCTGCACAATTTATGGATTGGCTAATTGGTTATGGCGTAAAGCAAATCATATCAACTGGAACTTGTGGCGTCTTGGTTGACATGCCAGAGAATGTTTTTTTGATTCCGACGAGAGCTTTGCGAGATGAAGGTGCAAGTTACCACTATGTTGCGCCATCTCGCTATATAGACATGAATGAAAAAGCTCTTGGAGCCATTGAGAAAACTTTAAAGCAAAAGAAAATCCCCTATAAAGAGGTCATGACCTGGTCGACAGATGGCTTTTATAGGGAGACACCAGACAAGATTTCCTATCGTATTGAAGAGGGCTGTAGCGTTGTAGAGATGGAATGTGCTGCACTAGCAGCAGTTGCTCAACTTCGTGGAGCTATTTGGGGCTTACTTCTCTTTACGGCAGATTCCCTTGCGGATATTGACAATTACGATCAACGAGATTGGGGCTCAGAGGCTTTTGATAAGGCTTTGGAGCTTTGTCTAGATATCATTGTTCAGATGTAATTTTGATTCAATAGAAAAAAGAGCATGACTATATAATCGTGCCCTTTTCGTCTGTTAAATTATTATTTCAAAATATCGCAAAGTTCTTGGGTGGTATCAGCTATAAAATCAGGATTTTCTGCCAAAAGAGTTTCGTTTTTCCCAAATCCCCAGGTCACCGCTATTGTTTTGATGCCAACCGTTTTTCCACCAATCAAGTCAAACTTGGTATCACCAACAATGACGGACTGGTCTTTAGGTGCCTGATTTTCAGTGATGGCACGCAGCAAGACATCAGCCTTATGAAAGGCAGTAGGAGTGGATCCATAAATGCCATCAAAATATTCAGTAATTCCAAGGTGTTTGCACATCTCCAGAGCAATAGGTTCATTTTTTGAAGTTGTGATAAAGATTTTTTTGCTAGGATCTTGACTAAGTTGTTGAAGGATTTCTTTTATGCCATCATAGAGGTGAGCCTCCAATTGTCCTTTAGTCTCATAATAGTCACGATAAATTTTGACAGCTTGGGCTGCACCTTCTTCACTAACCTCTTCTTTAAAGGTTACTTCGAGAGGTGGTCCCATAAAGGTGCGAATTTTCTGATCACTAGGAACAGGAAGGCCTAGTCTTTCAAAGGTTTGAACAAAACCATTGTGGATTCCCTCAGAACTATCAACGAGAGTACCATCAAGGTCGAAAAAAATGTGTGTGAGTGACATAGAATTCTCCAATATAGTATCGTTGGTTTATTATAACATGATAGGTGGGAAATAATCAGATTAAAATAGCTAGGCGTATAAAATATAATCCTACCAATCCAAAACACCTCAAAATTAAGCTTTTGGGGTGTGAATCACGGGGTGCAATAATTAAGTTTTTAACGTAAATGAGGTGTTAGTTACGTTTTGGTTTGACTGCCATGCCTAGGCCGAGTGCCGCATTGATAAGACCAAGTGAAACTAGAGCAGCAGATTGGCTAGAACCTGTTTCTGGGAGTTCTTTATATGTTGGTTGCAATGGCGTTGGTGCCTCGTAGACCGTACCCTCAACGTAGTATACATTTCCTGGAACAGTTGGTGTTGCTGGTTGCACCGTTTCAGGCTGGTTAGTTGCTTTAGTAACCAAGTGAGTCGTAGCAATCACTTCATAAGTATCCGTTTGAATACGATAAACACGTCCTTCTTGAACAGTTTCAATCACGTAGTTTGAGAATTGCTTGTTCAAAAGATCGGCGAAATCTTTATCGATATCGAGGTAGAGACCATTGGTACCTTTTACCAATGGGTCAAAGTCTTTTTCATCATATTTCTTACCAACTACGGTCAAAGAAATCCCAGCATCTTGAAGGGCTTTTAGTGTAGCATCTTTAGTTGGCTTTTTTGGAGTAAGGTCGATATCTTCGTCAGTGACCAAGAAGGCGAAGCGACGATTGTTCTTACCAGTTCCCCAAGTATAATCAGGTGAAGTTGCAATATGTGATAATGCTGTTGTTGCTTCCTCATCTGAACCAGTAGTACGAATTGCTTTTAATTTACCAATAAAAGCGTTCGTATCCGTGGTGAATTTAGAACCTCCGAAATCATGGTAAGTTGTGTCTTTGCTTGATTCATAGTCAACCAAACCAAGACGTGCTTGCACATTTTTAGATTCCAAATCACGCACGAATTTTTCAATGTTATTAGCTACGTCAGTGATATGGCTGTCCATTGAACCAGATTTATCGACAATAAAGACGATGTCAGTAGTTCCCTTGACTTCTTGGCGATTCACCACATCAGCCTCTTTAACAACCTCGACAACAGTCGTTTTATTGACTGTTTCAGTCGTTGTTGCGACATATTCATCTGTTTCTTCAGTTGATGTTGCTGTTGCGATAGCCTCAGTTCCATCAGTGCTTTCTTTTGCTGTTACTGTTGGCTCTGTAGCCTTAACGTCGACACCTACAACATCCCCCACTTTTGCATTTTCTAATGGGATTACCGGCGTATTGGCCTTAGCTTTAATTTCTTCAGTTGCTTTGGCAATAGGTATTTGAGCTGTTGTTGATTGAGGTGCTGCCTCAGTCGTAGTAGCAGGTGTTGCTGGCGTTGTTGTTGCTGTTTCATCGGCTGATACAGCAGTCCCTGCAAAGATAGTAGCTAGAGCTACAGAAGACAAGATAAGCGATTGCTTACGAAAACGAATCTGTTTTTCCATTAATACATTTTAGGAATCAAAAACACTCAATTCCTTCCAAAAAATCTTAGTCATAGATTGACATTAAAGAAGTTTTAAGATAACTTTAAAGTAACGATTTAATCCGATCTTATCGAGGAGTTGCCATGAAAAAAATAAATCTTCTTTATTTATTAGCTATTCTGGCCATCATTTCTGGTCTTTTACTGTATTACTTGCCAGACATGACGTCTGGACATAATGCAGAGTCAAATAAAACAAGTCAGACTTTTAAGGAGAAGACAATTGTCCATGATTTTGGTACGACAGAGTTGAAAAAAGCTCCAAAACGTATCGTTATCCTCGACAACCTCTATGGTGAAATCTTGGATCCTCTAGATATCACTCCAGTAGGGGCGACAACTGGTCAAGCTGATAGTCAAGAATTTTCAACCCTCTTTAAGAAACAATACAAGGATGCCAAAGTGGTTTCAGTTGGTTGGCAGGGTAATCCAGATTTGGATAAGATTGCTGAGTTAAAACCTGATTTAATCCTTATGACAGGCGAGCAGGAAGACCTCTATGATGAGCTGTCTGAAATTGCACCGACTGTTGGCTACCAAATCAACACCGATGAAAATTGGGACTATCATGAAACCTCTCTTAAGGTGGCAGAAATCTTTGATAAACGTGATGAGATGAAGAAGGATCTCGATAGATTGGATGCTAGGGAGGCCGTTTTCGCGGAGAATGTCAAAGCCAAGTTTGGCAACCAGAAACTGATGTATCTGCGCGTGACTGACAATGACATCCGTTATTATGCTTACGGGCATTTTGGTTATCTCTATGATACTTATCATTTCAATCGAGCGGAAACCTTCAATCCAGATGATATGTTACAAGTTATCGATCCAGATAAACTAAAAGACATTAATCCGGATCTCCTGATTGTTCAAGCAGATTCTCAAGAACTCCTAGATAATAAACTTAAAAATAGCCCTGTCTGGACTAGCCTTAAGGCTGTTCAAAATAACAAGGTCATCTATGCTGACTACTCAACCTACATGCTGGGCTTTGGGATTGTCTCCCAAGAAGCTATTATGAAACAGATTTCTGATGAATGGGGATTAAATTAAACTAAAAACGACCATGACGGTCGTTTTTTTATGTTCAAAAAAGTTTAAGTGACAAACAAGCGTTTAATATGTTTTCTTAAGGCAAAATAGAGCTGAATGGTCATGGGGATCCAAATCAAGGGCTCGCATAGGATAACGCCAAGATAGCCCATAGAAGGAATGACCAAAAGAACAAAAAGAATTTTTCCCAAAAGCTCAATGAAACTAGAGGTTAAAGGTGTGAGTTTCTTACCTAGACCCTGCAGGCTATTTCTAAAGATGAAGAGCATTCCTAAAATAGGATAAAAGAGAGAACTGATACGGAGGTAGCGACTGGTATTGTCAATAATCACAGTATTATCTGAACCGGAGATAAGACCAGCTAAGAAGGGGCTTGCTACATAGAGGAGGACACAAGCAATGACAGACCAAGTTATAGAAACAAGACAAGATTGCTTTAACCCAGCTACTATGCGCTTAAACTGTTTGGCACCGAAGTTCTGTGAGGTGAAAGTAGTCACCCCGGCAGCAAGTGAAGTCAAAGGGAGAACAGCAAAGGACATAATCCGTCTTGCCGCAACTTGAGCGCTAATGATGAGAGGGCCAAAGCCGTTAATGGCATACTGTAAGGTTACAGTCCCAATAGAAACAATAGAATTCATGAGTCCCATGGCCATTCCTTGTCCAAAAAGATCCAAATAGAGACTTGAATCAAGAACAAAGTCTGACTTGCTTGGTAGAAGGAAGGTCACTTTTTTCTTAATATAGTAAAGACAAAGAATTGCCGAAAGTCCTTGAGAAATAATGGTTGCTAAGCCTGCTGATTGAACACCAAGATGAAGTTGAGTAATAAAGAAAAGGTCTAAAACGATATTGACCAGAGCTGAAAAAATCAGAAAATAGAGGGCTGTCAGACTATCACCAACCGCTCTGAGGAGACCTGCACACAGATTATAACCCAAAGTAACCCCAACACAGGAGACAATCATGGAAATATACTGGTAGGACTGCCCGATGATAGAAGCAGGAGTTCCTAAAAATCTTAGCAAAGGATAGAGGCCGAAATGTCCTAGAATCATAACCAAGGCGCTTAAGCCCAGACCGATGACAACTGTGGCCGCCACAGACTGACGAAGTTTCCTATAGTCTTGCGCACCATAGTAACGTGCGATAACGACCCCCATACCATTTCCAACACCTAAGGCAAATCCGATAACCAAATCAAAAATAGCAGAAGAAGCTCCTACAGCAGCCAAGGCATCTGGACCTAGAAAGCGTCCCACAATCATGACATCCGCAGTATTATAGAGTTGCTGGAAAATATTGGATATCAGAATTGGTAGAGCAAAGATTAAAAGAGACCGCAAAATAGGGCCTCGTAAAAGATCAACTGACGAATTTTTCATAGACTTATTATAGCAAGATTGTAATTGTGAAACAATGACAAAAAGCCATCCTAAGATGACTTTCGACTATTTTTTAGATAGCGGCTAAGTATTTGTGTCATATGGTTGTAGCCCGCCGCAATCATTGGAATTTGTAAGTAAATATAAGGTAAAGTGTACTGACTTTTAGTCTCAGATATGAGGTGGAAGAGGATACCCCCAAAGAGATAGAGAAAGGCATAAAGTCCCAACGTTGCTCCGTCCCCCATTCGTTTATAAGTGAAAGCGTAGTAGAACACACCACCAAGATATAGGACTAGGAGATAGCCTTGCATATAGGTCACGAAAAAGAGATGTAGGGTCCCATCGTGATAGATAGAGGTCGCAAACCTATTCCACAAAGGCTGAAACTTGTCTTTACTTGGGCCATTCCAGATGGACTGGAAGCTTCCCTCTGTCCAAGAACTGATAAACTTGGTGCTGAAAAACCAACTGGCTTCATCGGGATGTGCTAAGAGATATTGAACACGCTTATCAAAAAGGTGATTGGCACTTTTCTCAATCTTTTCGATATTTCCCTTTTTCTTGGCGTATATGTCACGGACATAGCCGGTATACCATCCTGGCATGCGTTTAGAATCAGGCTTGTCCTGTAAGCCCATGGCTAGCCAAGCAATCTGAGGTGTTCCAGGAATTTTTTGGTGGGTGGTAATCTCGTAGTAACTGGTCGTCGCCTTATGCAAACTCATAGGAAAGGCAAAGAAAGCCAAAACCAAAAGCAAATAGCGGTAACGATTCTCTCTCAGAGTCAATAGTATCAAAATACCAGATAGCGCAATGATGAGAATGATGTTATTGCTCCTTACCCAGTAGGCCAAAGATAGCATGGCCACCGAAAGAATCGCATTCCTAGCCTTACCACGTCTTAAGTAACGTAGAAAGAAAAGAATGGCAAAACTAGAAAAGAACAACCCATACATAAGTCCATAGGCAAACATGATGTTAAAGACTAAGGGTAAGAAACCAAAGCTCATGATGACAGCCAAACGACTAACTAAAGGCCTCGTAAACAGTTCATCCGTGATTTTCCAAGTAGCATAGTTCATACCAATGACCATGCCAAGATTCAATACATAGAAAACAGAGATAACTGTTAAAGGAATCAGATAGAGAACCAAGCGTTCAAAACTGAGCAACCCCAACTGATGAGGATAGCGGAAGAAGTAGGCTCCTGGTTTTATTAGGGAGAAGTCACCAGCATTAAACTGAACCGCCCCCTTAAAGACAGTACCTGCATCGTCTCGACCAGCAAAACTGGTCAGAAAAATCAAAAGTAGGCCAAAACTCACAAAGCAAACAGAAAAAAAGATGAAAATCTGCTTTGTTGTCAGTTCCTTTAAAATCTTGGGCCAGAGAAGGGTCAAAAGCAGAATGGCCCCACCTGAAACATAAACATACCAAGGAACGCTACTAATCTCTGCCCACTCAAAGTATCCCGTCATCATGGTCGTGCGAATGAGTAAAGCAGTCACAAATAATAGTCCAAAGACTAAGAGCCCCACATAGCGCCCTAACCATTCTAAAAAAGAACTCGTATATGACATAAGAGCCTTCATACTGAAAGTCTCCTTTAATATAGGTAATTACCCTTATAGTTTAGCACAGTCGTCGGAAAAATGTAATGAAAATCAGAAGAAAATCTCATTCATCAACGAAAGAAATTGCTCTAATGAAGACATAGAAAAACTCTCTCTTTTTTTAAACAAGAGAGTTTGATTTTATAAAGTAGATTACTTCATCCGCATACTATCAATTTTTTCTTCAGTCGGTGTGACACGTAAGGTCTTTTGTCCCGTATAAGTTACAAATCCAGGCTTACCGGCTGTTGGTTTGTTGAGTTTCTTAACATCAATCATATCGACTTGAACCAAGTTTGACAGACGTGCCTTAGAGTAGTAGGCTGCCAATTCAGCTGCATCTGTTTTGACCTCATCAGTAGGGTTAAGATTGTCCTTGATAACCACGTGACTCCCTGGAATATCCTTGGCGTGGAACCATAGCTCACCCTTTTTAGCCATCTTGAAGGTCAACTCCTCATTTTGCAGGTTGTTACGACCAACCATGATAATGGTCTTGCCATCAGAAGCTAGATACTGTTCAGGTTTCTTACGTTTGTGACGTTTGTCAGTTGAACGACGCTTCATAAAGCCAGCCTGAACAAGTTCCTCACGAATATCCTCGATTTCATCCATGTTGGCTTGAGAAAGACTGAATTCAACACTTTCCAAATAGTCAATAGTCTGCTTGGTTTCCTCAATCAAACCAGTCAAGTGCTTAACAGCCTCCTTGAGTTTCTGGTATTTCTTGAAGTAACGCTGAGCATTTTGGTTAGGCGTTAGAGCAACATTTAGAGGAATGGTAATCTTTTCGCCAGTGTAGTAGTTGTCTAGCTCGACACTATCCTTGTCATTTGGAACCATTCTAAGGTAGGTGGTCAAAAGTTCACCTTTTTGACGGAACTCCTCAGCATTTTCAGTCGCTGCAAGCTCTTTTTCCTGTTTAACAAGCTTTTTCTTGTTTTTTTCCAGTTCATTTTGCACGCGGTGGATCAAATCACTAGCCTGTTGAGCCACACGATCACGCGCCGCCTTGTCCAAGTAGTAGTAGTCTAAAAGGGCTGACAAGGTTTCAAATTCAGGTTGGTCCTGACTATCTGAGAATCTTACAGCTGAAAATGCTTTAGCCGTTAAGTTTGGCTCTACTTCACGATTGAAGAAGGCACGGAAATTCTTGAGCTTATCAGTCTCAAGTAAAGCTGATAATTCATTGGCCGTGTCACGCCCCAAACCTTGGAAAAGTTTTTGAAGGTTTCTAGCTGACAAATCCTCGGTTTGTAGAATTTCAAAGAGTTTTTCATCTGGAATGTCGAAAGGATTCTTAGCATCCGTCTTAGGAGGAGCGATGTAGGTAGACCCAGGCAGAATAGTACGGTAACTATTTTGTGAGAAACCAACATGCTTGATAGACTCAATGATTTTGCTCTCGTTCTTGTCAATCAGGATAATGTTGGAGTGTTTCCCCATGATTTCCATAACAAGAGTAACCTTAACGCTATCACCGATTTCATTTTTATTAGAGACGGAAATCTCAAGGACACGGTCGTTTTCCAGTTGCTGGATATCCTCGATAACCGATCCCTGAAGGTATTTCCGCATAATCATGGTATAGGTGTTTGGATTCTGTGGATTTGGCAAGTCAGCCTTGGTCGTTTGAATACGTCCAAAAACAGGGTGAGCTGAAAGCAGAAGCTTGTAATTCTGACGATTGTTACGAATGGTCAAGACCAACTCACGCTCAAAAGGCTGATTAACCTTCTGAATACGTCCGTAGAGAACCTGCTCACGCAACTCAGCCGTCATATGATGAAGAAAAAAGCCGTCAAAAGACATGATGTACTTCCTTTCTTGTTAGTGATAATAATTGTTTTATTTAAAAAATAAAATTTTCTGTGAAACTTTCCTTAGGTGTTGGCGGACGTCAGCGAACTTTTACAAAGTTCCATGACTAATAAAGATACAAAGGGCGTCTGCGGATATAGTCAAAAAAGAAAGTTTGACGCAGAATCTTTAGATTCTAGGAGAACTTGTCTTTTTGACACAATCCGCAGCCCGTGTTCAATTGTTTTTGAGCCCCTTCGCTTTTTCATTTTTAGGCTCAGGCTAAAACAGTTCCCCGAACTGTTTTACTCTCAAAAATTCCGAGCGCCTGAAACCTTTTAGTTTCAGGCGCTTTTAACACGGCGGAAAGTCTCGGTTAATTGCTCGCTCTGCTCGCAAAAAAGTTATTTCAAAAACTTGAAGAGTTTATGAACTTTGTTAGTTATTTTTAAATAATTTGCATACGTTATGAACGTAAATATTGCCTAACTATTATAGCACAAAGAGAGTAAAAATGCTTTGGATGGGTAGTCGGAATTGAGTTTGTTATTATTATGGACCATTCTTTATTACAAAAATTGTTACGCTAAAACAGTTAAAAGTTATGTCTTAGATTATAATGAATACCTTTGAATTTATATCTGACTTGTGGTATCATTTAATATGCTGAAAATTAAAGGAGCATTAAATGAACGATTTAAAAAAGATTAGCAATGCGACTAATTTGAAATACCTAGCTGTTGCACTTATGTTTTTGGACCAAATCTATCAGATGTTCGGGAGTATGGGGGCACCTATATGGTTGACGATGTTGGGACGTCTGTCTTTCCCAATTTTCCTCTTTCTTGCTGCTGATAGTTTTCACTACACACACGATCGTATGGCTTTTCTCAGGCGTCTGCTTTACATGAGTTGGTTTATGATCATTGGCAACGCCATCATTGGTAGTATTTTTCATAATGGTAGTATCGGTTTAACCAACAATGCCTTTTCAACCTTCTTTATCACCGGGATTTTTATTTACTCTTGGGATTTGTTGTTTAAGGGACTTCGTGACAAGTCTTATAGGGAATTGATTCAGGGGATGGGTGTCTTTCTCTTGCCAATACTTTCAGCAATTCCAGTTGCTGTACTAGGGGGGATTTTTGAAACACCTAACGGAAATCCATTTGTGGCTCATAGTGTGGCTTTTCTCTTGTCTCTGGTACCAAGTGTTATCATGGTTGAGGGTGGCTTTGTGATGGTTATTCTTGGTTTACTATTCTATATTTTCCGTACCAATCGCATGGCTCAAATCATTGTCTTAGCTGTTATTTCAGTGATTGCCCATCTCTTTGATCCGACGGGTGTGCAATGGATGATGATTTTTGCTGCGATTCCTATGTATTTTTATAATGGTAAGCGTGGTAGTGGTAACAAGAATTTCTTCTATATTTTCTACCCAGCTCATATTTATCTCTTGTGGATCCTAGCAAGTTTGTTTAGATAAGATGACAAAGACAGTCCTTGTGCTGTCTTTTTTTCATGCTCAAGAGCCATTTTTATGGTTTGTTTCCTGCTTCTAAAACTGCTATAATTTAAGGCGTAATAGAATCTTGTGATAAGTCAATTGGAGGTATATCATGACAAAAGTAGCAGTAGTATTTGCGGAAGGTTTTGAAGAAATCGAGGCCTTGAGCCCAGTGGATGTCTTCCGCCGAGCAGGATTTGACTGTAACATGCTAGGACTTGAAAGTGCGTCAGTAACTGGCTCACATGGGATTCAAGTCGCTATGGATGGTGTATTTGATGGTAATTTTGCGGATTACGACTTGGTGGTTCTTCCTGGAGGTATGCCTGGCTCAACTAATCTACGCGACAATCAGGCCTTGATTGCCTCTCTTCAAGAGGCTGCAAAAGCTGGAAAATATGTTGCTGCCATTTGTGCAGCACCAATTGTTCTCGAACGTGCTGGCTTGCTCGAAGGGCGTAAATTCACATGTTTCCCAGGTGTTGAGGACCAAATTGCATCTGGCGAGCATCAAACTGACTTGGTGGTTGTTGATGGCAATATTGTCACTAGCCGTGGTGCCGGAACAGCCCTAGCCTTTGCCTACGCCTTGGTTGATTTGTTGGGTGGCGATGGTCAACAGTTGGCTCATACTATGGTTTACGACAGATTGTTCCAATAATCTTATTTTAAGACTGTTATCCAATATTCTTAACACCTATTGTTAGGAATATTGACAATTTATGTTACCCTATGAGATGATTGAGAACGTATCAAACAGAGGGCCTAGTTATAGGCTGGAGAGACCTTAGCTTAGTTTTTTAAGCTTTGGTTTTTTCTTTTCTCCTTTGACATCCGTCTTGAAAACGGTTATAATAATCACAAAATAACCTTTAAATGAGTCCAGAGAGGCTTGAAAGGTCGGACAGGTGAAAAAACAGGGTTCTCCTGTAATTTTTTGTGCGACCTTGCCATGTGGCGAGGTTTTTTTGATGACATTTTGCAGTTTAGAAAGGGTTGTCATGATATTAGTTGAAGATTTAACCATTGTGAGTCAGCGTGAGATTGCACCTCGTATTTTCGAGATGGTGCTTAAGGGAGAGATGGTTGCAGATATGCAGGTTGGTCAGTTCGTCCACCTCAAGGTACCAGACCCAAGCAAGCTCCTTCGTCGTCCGATTTCCATTTCAGAGATTGACTACGACAAGAAAGAGGCAACCATTGTCTATCGTGTGGAGCGTGAGGGAACAGCTATTCTGTCTAAGATGGTAGCTGGTCAAACTATTGATACCATGGGGCCTCAGGGAAATGGTTTTGATATTTCCGTTGTCGATGCTGGGGAGAAAACCCTCCTCATTGGTGGAGGTATTGGTGTGCCACCTTTGGTTGAGACGGCTAAACAGTTGAAGGCTAAGGGAGTGGAAGTTGTATCAGTGATTGGTTTTGCCAATAAGGATGCCGTCATCTTGGAGGACAAGCTCAGAGCTTGTGGTGAAGTCTACGTGACAACTGATGACGGTTCATACGGTATCAAGGGTTACGTTTCGACGGTTATTGATGATTTCGACTGGACTCCAGATGCCGTATACAGTTGCGGAGCTCCAGGCATGCTTAAATATGTCGACAGCAAGTTTGAAAATCATCCTCATGCCTATGTTTCTATGGAAGCTCGTATGGCTTGTGGTATGGGCGCTTGCTATGCCTGTGTCGTTCACGTTAAAGGAGAGTCGGACGCCAAAAATCTTCGTGTTTGCGAAGAAGGGCCAGTCTTCCCTACCGGAAAAGTCATCGTCTAGGAGGTTACCATGTCAGAGATTAAATCAGAAAATCGTTTAGCTATTAGCCTTCCAGGGCTTGATTTGAAAAATCCTATTATCCCCGCCTCAGGTTGCTTTGGTTTTGGTCAAGAGTATGCCAAGTATTATGATTTGGACAAACTAGGTTCTATCATGATTAAGGCTACGACCGCCAACCCTCGTTTTGGTAATCCGACACCACGTGTGGCTGAGACACCATCAGGCATGCTTAATGCTATTGGCCTGCAAAACCCTGGTGTTGATGCTGTCTTGTCTGAAAAACTCCCTTGGTTGCAAGAGCATTATCCTGAGCTTCCCATCATTGCTAATGTGGCTGGATTTTCAAATGAAGAATATGCGGAAGTATCTCACAAAATTTCCAAAGCCATTAATGTCAAGGCAATCGAGCTCAACATCTCGTGTCCAAACGTGGACCATGGTAATAACGGCCTCCTCATCGGACAAGTCCCAGAGCTTGCCTATGCGGCAGTAAAAGCTAGTGTCTCTCACTCTGATGTGCCCGTCTATGTCAAACTGACACCAAGCGTGTCTGATATTACAAGTGTCGCCAAGGCAGTCGAAGATGCCGGTGCGACAGGTTTCACTATGATTAACACCTTGGTTGGTACACGCTATGACTTGGCTACTCGCAAACCTATCATTGCCAATGGCCAAGGTGGTATGTCAGGCCCAGCTGTCTTCCCAGTAGCCCTTAAGCTTATCCGCCAAGTTGCTCTAGCATCAGACCTCCCAATCATCGGTATGGGTGGCGTGGATAGTGCCGAAGCGGCTATCGAAATGTTTATCGCTGGTGCTTCAGCCATCGGTGTCGGAACGGCCAACTTTGCAGATCCCTATGCCTGCCCTAAAATCATCGACCGCCTCCCTGAAGTCATGGACAAGTACGGCATCACAACACTTGAAGACTTACGTAAGGAAGTTAGAACAGACTTGTTGGGGAAATAGAATAAAAATAGCATTTTTAAGGAGTTCAACAAAGGTATAATTACTTTCATCCCCCTTTGACATTCCCTTATAAAAGCGCTATAATAGAACAAATTGAACTGAACCTTTAATCGAGTCCAGAGAGGCGAGAAAGGTGTACTGAGATGCTACGACATCACTAAAGGGTAGGGACTGCCCTATTTTCGTGCAACCTTCGCTGACTGGCGGAGGGTTTTTGTGTGAAAGGATATAAGAAATGAGAGAAAATCGTCCTGTTATTGCCCTTGATTTCCCGACCTTTGAGGATGTGAAGGCTTTCCTTGCTAAGTTTCCCGCTGGTGAAAAGCTCTATGTGAAGATTGGTATGGAACTTTACTATGCAGCTGGGCCTGAGATTGTGCGCTACGTTAAAGAGCTTGGCCATAGTGTTTTCCTTGACCTTAAGCTTCACGATATTCCAAATACTGTGAAATCAGCTATGCGTGTCTTGTCTAACCTTGGCGTTGATATGACTAATGTGCATGCGGCTGGTGGTGTGGAAATGATGAAGGCTGCGCGTGAAGGCTTGGGAGATGGTCCAATCTTGATTGCTGTAACACAGTTGACCTCTACCTCTGAAGAGCAGATGCGTGATTTTCAAAATATCCAAACCACACTTCAAGAATCAGTGGTTCATTATGCAAAGAAGACTGCTGAAGCAGGTCTTGATGGTGTTGTCTGCTCAGCACACGAAGTAGCGAAAATCAAAGAAGCAACAAATAAAGATTTCGTTTGTTTGACACCTGGTATCCGTCCAGCAGGAGCAGCAGTTGGTGACCAAAAACGTGTCATGACACCTGCCGATGCCCGTCAAATTGGTTCAGATTACATTGTTGTAGGTCGTCCAATTACACAAGCTGACGATCCAGTAGCTACTTATCACGACATCAAGGCCCAATGGAACGGTCAATAAATTTTCAAAAAGACCTTATTTCATAGGAAAATAGATGGAATTAGGTTATAATAAAGAGTAGAAAACGCTTTACGGAGGATAATAATTATGACATTAGCATCACAAATCGCATCTGACTTGCTCGATATCAAGGCTGTTTACCTTAAACCTGAAGAACCATTTACATGGGCATCAGGAATCAAATCACCAATCTACACAGACAACCGTATTACTTTGTCTTATCCAGAAACTCGTACCCTTATTGAAAATGGTTTTGTGGAAAAGATTAAGGAAGAATTCCCCGAAGTAGAAGTGATTGCAGGTACTGCAACTGCGGGTATTCCTCACGGTGCGATTATCGCTGACAAGATGAACCTTCCATTTGCCTACATCCGTAGCAAACCAAAAGATCACGGTGCTGGTAACCAAATCGAAGGTCGTGTGGTTAAAGGCGAAAAAATGGTTGTTGTTGAAGACTTGATTTCAACTGGTGGTTCAGTACTTGATGCTGTAGCAGCTGCAGAGCGTGAAGGGGCTGATGTTATCGGTGTTGTGGCTATCTTCACTTACGAATTGCCAAAAGCTGAGAAAAACTTTGCGGATGCTGGTGTGAAATTGGTTACTCTTTCAAACTACACTGAGTTGATTAAAGTCGCTAAAGTACAAGGCTACATCACAGCAGATGGACTTCAACTTTTGAAGAAATTCAAAGAAAATCAAGAGACTTGGCAAGACTAATTATCAAGATTTAAGGCGGAACGTTTTAGGCGTTTCGCTTTTTTTAGTATAATTTAGGAAAAGATAAGCAGGGAGAGTATAAGATGTCAATTAATGAGTGGTCAGATGCAACGGCAATGACAGAAGCCGTGCAAAATAAGACGGTCAGTCCCCGAGAACTAGTGGAGGCTACCATTCGTGAAGCGGAGAGAACGAATCCTAAGATAAATGCTATCGTTAGTCAACGCTACGAGAAAGCTATAGAAGAAGCAGAAACTAGAGACTTTTCAGAGAAACCTTTTGCTGGAATCCCGATTTTCCTAAAGGATTTGGGTCAAGAGCAAGCTGGTGAGCCGTCAACCGCGGGTTCTCGCCTATTTACAAGTTATCGTGCAACGGAAACGGATAATTATGTAAAGAAACTTGAGGAACTGGGCTTTATTATTTTAGGGCGTTCTAGCACTCCTGAGTTTGGCTTCAAAAATATCAGTGATGCTCAGATTCATGGTCCTGTTAACCTGCCTGATGATGTCACGCGTAATGCTGGTGGCTCAAGTGGTGGTGCGGCAGCTCTTGTGAGTTCTGGCATTTCTCCCTTGGCCCCAGCTAGTGACGGTGGAGGCTCTATCCGTATTCCAGCCTCCTTTAACGGACTTATCGGGCTTAAGCCTACAAGAGGACGGATTCCTGTTGGTCCTAGTTCTTTCCGTGGCTGGCAGGGAGCCTCTGTTCAGTTTGCTTTGACTAAGACTGTGCGCGATACAAAACGCTTGCTCTATCACATGCAGACGTGTCAGATGGAAAGTCCTTTTATCTTACCGAAGCTTAGCAAAGTGTCTTTAGAAGAAGCAGTTAGACCTTTGAAGATTGCTTTTTCGACTGTTTCTCCTATTGGTGGTAAGGTGTCAAAATCTGCTATTGCAGCGACAAAAAAGGCTGCTAGAGCATTAGAGAGTCTCGGACATCATGTGCATGAAATGAGCGACCAGCCCTTAAATGGGATTGAAGCCATGCAGTCTTACTACATTATGAATAGTGTCGAGACGGCTGCCATGTTTGATGGTATAGAGGCTGGTTTGGGACGTCAGATGACGCTTGAAGATATGGAGTTGATGACTTGGGCTATTTTCCAATCTGGGCAAAAGATTCCTGCAAAAATTTACTCTAAAATTCTAGCCCAGTGGGATCAGTATAGCCATCAGATGGCGAATTTTCATGAGTCTTACGATATTCTTCTGACACCAACAGTTGCGGATGTGGCGCCTAAGCATGGACAGTTTGCCCTCTCTGAAAACTTACAAAATCAACTCAAACATATGGCTGATTTTGACTGGCCAAAGCAACAGGAACTTATTTGGGAAATGTTTGCGGACAGCTTAGACTGGACACCTTTTACTCAACAAGCTAACCTGACGGGACAACCATCGATTTCTTTACCTGTCTATCGGGACGAGCAGGGTCTCTCACTCGGTGTTCAACTGACAGCTGCCAAGGGAAGAGAGGACCTCCTCTTACACTTGACCCAACAGATGGAAGAATGTTCGGTTTTTAGCTAGACATTCTCATTTGCAGTTCAATATTTTGTGAAACCCTTTCAAATAGTGTAGGCTAAGATTATAAGTTTTTAACTTAACTTCATTTTTTAAGGAGACACACATAGATGAAAAAGAGATTTTTCGCCGTATTTAGCCTAATTTTGGCTGCGGTCTTTTTGGTTGCCTGCTCGTCACAGAGTACAGGTGAGAAGAACTGGGAAAAGATTGAGAAACGTGGGAGCATCAAGGTTGCGACTGCTGGAACTCTTTACCCACAAAGCTACCACGATGATAAGAACAATTTGACTGGTTATGACGTTGAGATTCTCAAAGAAGTTGGAAAACGTCTTAAGTTGAAAATTGACTTCACGGAGATGGGCGTGGATGGCATGCTTACCGCTGTAAATAGTGGTCAAGTAGATATCGCTAACTACTCACTCGAAGATGACAACAAGAACGTTAAAAAATTCTTGCGTTCTGAACCATACAAGTATTCATTTACATCCATGGTAGTCCGTGAATCAGATAATTCAGGAATTTCTTCATGGAAGGACCTCAAAGGCAAGAAAGCAGCCGGTGCTGCAAGTACCAAGTACATGAAGATTGCCAAAAAAATGGGTGCTGAACTTGTCGTATATGACAATGTTACCAATGACGTTTATATGCAAGACTTGGTAAATGGTCGTACAGACGTTATCGTCAATGATTACTATTTGCAAAAGATGGCAGTAGCCGCTATCAAAGACAAGTACCCTGTTAAGATCAACGATGGTATCTACAGTAACCCTTACTCAACAAGCTTTACTTTCTCATTGAAGAATAAAACTCTTCAAGAAAAAGTTAATAAAGCTATCAAAGACATGAAGAAAGATGGTACCCTTACCAAGATTTCAGAGAAGTTCTTTGCTGGTCAAGACGTTACAAAGAAAACGAAAGTTGACTACACTGAGATTGACATCTCTGATGTTGAATAATATGAGCGATCCAATTGGATCGCTTATTTGCTAAAGAATTGTTTAGAAAGATAGACTTATGATTATTGATTTTTCACTGATTCTAAAGAGCATTCCCTATGTTCTATCAGGTTTGCCCTATACTTTGGGGATTTCCCTTTTAAGCTTTATGGTGGGGAATGTATTTGCCATCATCCTTGCCTTTATGCGGATGTCGCAAAAACCTTGGTTGAAGTATCCTGCCCGTGTTTATATTTCCATCATGCGTGGGGTCCCTATGTTGGTCGTGCTCTTCATTCTTTATTTTGGTTTGCCTTACGTTGGTGTTCAGCTGCCCGCCCTTCTTTGTGCCTTTATTGGTTTCTCCTGTGTTAGTGCCGCTTATATGGCAGAGATTTTTCGTTCATCCATAGCTGCCGTAGATAAGGGGCAGTGGGAAGCCGCTCGCTCTCTTGGTCTTCCTAAGAAGTCTATTATCCGTCGAATTATCTTACCTCAGGCCATGCGTATAGCAGTAGCACCTCTTGGTAATGTCATCATTGACATGGTAAAGAGTTCCTCGTTGGCGGCTATGATTACAGTGCCTGACATTTTCCAAAATGCTAAGATTATCGGTGGGCGTGAGTATGACTACATGTCTATGTATATCCTAATCGCCCTTATTTACTGGACTTTGAGCTTTACTTTTGAACTGCTTCAAGGCTATCTTGAAAAACGTTTAGCTACCTATTGATTATTAAAAAATTGTTTTATTATCTAATAAAACATTGAAATTTATTTAATTCTAATCTTATAAATGTGGTATAATAAAAACGATTTAACAATCAGAAAGGTATTTTGGAATGAAGAAGAAAACAGTCGTTGCAACGACCCTATCAACCCTACTTGTCTCAACTGCCATCTTGGCCAATGCTGTCCAAGCAGACGAGGTAGAAACTCATGCAGCTGTAACAGCACCAAGCACTGAAGTAGTAGCTACAGAGGCAACTACCAATGCGACATCTACTGTAGCAACAACTGCATCTAGCGAGTCTGCAGCACCAGTAGCTAGTTCAACATCAGTTGTTACTGCTTCAACAGCTGAAACAAGCGAAACACCTGCTGCTACAGCAAGTGAAACAGCAACTGCAGCCGCAACTCCTACAACAGAAGTCGTGACAAATGCTAGCACAAGTGCCAGCAACGACACTGTAACTGTCCTTCACACCAACGATGTTCACGGTCGTATGGTTGAAGATGATCGTAACGGAGTTATTGGTGATGCCCTTTTGTCTGGTATCGTAAATGATTCTCGTTCAAAAGGAACAACCCTTGTCTTTGACTCCGGGGACTCATTCCAAGGACTTCCAATCTCAAACAGTTCTAAGGGTGAAGACATGGCAAGCGTCATGAATGCTGTTGGTTTTGATGCCATGACAGTGGGTAACCATGAGTTTGACTTTGGTCTTGACCAATTGCGTCGTTTGAGCAAACAAATCAATTTCCCAATCATCACATCTAACGTATATGTAGATGGCGTCCGTCTTTTCCAACCATCTACAATCGTTGACAAAACACCTGGTGTTGATGGAGATGAAGTAGTTGTTATTGGTGTCACTACACCTGAAACAGCTACTAAGACACACCCACGTAATATCCCTGGTGTCTCTTTCACTGATCCTATTACTGAAGTTAAGGCTGTTGTTGACCAAGTGGAATCAAATGCCCGTGCCGAAGGTAAGGAATACAAGACTTATGTTGTCCTTAGTCACTTGGGTATTGATACAACAACTCCAGTTGAATGGCGTGGATCAACTTTGGCAGAAGCTCTTTCAAACTATGCACCTTTGAAAGGAAAACGTGTTCTTGTCCTTGATGGTCACTCACACACTCTTCACACAGCGACATACGGCGATAACGTTACTTACAACCAAACTGGTAGCTACCTTAACAATGTTGGTCGCATCGTTTATAATTCTGACCGTGTCTTGTCACATGGCGTGATTTCACATGACGAAGCTAAGAAGAATTATCAAGTTAACCCAACAGTTAAAGCTATGATTGATGATATCCAAGCTAAGTACAAGGCAGATTCTTCGAAAGTCGTTATCGAAAATAGCCCTGTTAAACTTAGCGGTGACCGTATGGATGTTCGTGTTCGTGAAACCAACCTTGGTAATGTGGTCGCTGATGCTCTCTTAGATTACGGACAATCAGCCTTCACACACAAGTCTAACCTTGCCGTGACAAATGGTGGTGGTCTTCGTGAAACAATCGCCAAAGACAAGCCAATTACTAAAGGTGATATCATTGCCGTTCTTCCATTTGGTAACTCAGTTGCTCAAATTCAAGTAACAGGTCAAAATATCCATGATATGTTTGTCAAATCTCTTGGTTCTATTCTCCAAGTTGACGAAAGCGGTAAAACTGTTCTGGATGAAAATGGTCAACCTCTTCTTGAACCATCTGGTGGTTTCCTTCAAGTCTCAGGAGCTCGTGTTTACTATGACACAACTCTTCCAGCTGAAAAACGTATCTTGTCAATTGACATTTTGGATCCAGAAACTGGTGTCTATAAACCACTCAACACAAACGGAACTTACTACCTTGTAACGAATGACTTCTTGGCTGCTGGTGGTGATGGCTTCACAATGTTGGGCGGTCCTCGTGAAGAAGGTCCTTCAATGGATACCGTCTTTGCGGATTACTTGACACGTGCAGACCTTTCTAAGTATGCCGTTATCAATCCAAATTCACGTACCATTTCAATTTCAAGTGCTGATTTTGCTGCCTTGAACAAGAAAGAAAATGCAGCAGACCCTACACTTAATCCATTGGCACCAGTCACTCCATCAACTATTGCTAAAGATTTAGAAACTAGCAAACCAGTCGTATCTAAAGTAGTGACGACTCCTAATGGAAAAGTATTCTTCATTTCAACAAGAAGTGAAGCACTTAAAGAAACTGAAAAAGTGACAGAAGAAGCTTCTGCTCAAACTGAAGTTCTTCCTACAACAGGTGACAAGGGCTCACACGCTGGTCTCCTCGGACTTGGTATGTTGCTCACTCTCTTTGGACTTAGTGGTAAACACAAAGGCAAAGAGAAAAACTAAGAAGTTTGCAGATAAAAAAAGAGTTAACCATTTGGCTAACTCTTTTTTGTTTTCTTCTTGTTGCTATGTGTTTTTCGATACTGGCTTGGAGTTTGGTCGTAATAGTGTTTAAATTGGCGGTTGAAATTGGATAGGTTATTAAAACCAACATTAGTAGCAATTTCCAAAACTGGTTTAACGGTATTACGAAGCTCCTCGCAAGCAGCATTGAGTCTTGCTTGAATGATAAATTCTGTACAAGAGGTACCTGTATGTTGCTTAAAAATCGTCATAAAGTGGGTCTTACTATACCCCATAAGCTCTGATAACTTTTCAATAGTGAGATTTTCGGCATAGTGTTGGTTAATGTAATCAATGATTTCCCGAATCTTTTCATTCTTACGATAATGATCATCTGAAGTTTTTCGCTCTACCAAACGATAGAAGTAGAGGAGGTAGATTAATTCTTCCAACTTTGACTTGAGAAGAAGTTCATAGTGACGATCTTTCTGACGAATCATCTTAAAAATCTCAAAGAGGAGAGCTTTGACTTCCCTATACCCCTCGTCTGACGGTCTCAGGCATTGTTTAAACTTGAAATTAGAATTCTGTAAAGGCTGTAGGTAGCGTAGACTAAGCGGGTCCACCAGCGACTGTCCCAGCATATCCAAATGAAAATGTAAGGTGTCCGTATGATGAGGCTGATTATCTACGGGGTGAATCGAATGAAGGCCATTCGGACGAATTAAAAAAATATCTCCAGCCTGACTGTCAAAATAGTCATAATCAATGTGATAACGAGCCGTCCCCTCATAAACGTACTGAATCTCAAGCTCTGGATGCCAATGAAAAAGAATATCAGGGCGTCCATTTTCAACCTTAGTTTCCGTCAATCGAAATGGAAGCAGATTATCGTCGAAGTCTATCAAATGTTTAAAATCTGTATCAGTAGCTGCTTGACTCATGGCAAACCTTTCAAAATCATAGGATAGTACCATAATAGCATTTTCTTTCTTAAAAAGCATGAGTAAATCGTCTTATGGTATTGATAGTTTTTAGTTTACATAACTTTATTTCTGTATTAGCTACAAGCAAAACAAAAAGATGACAGAGCATCTTTTTACATAAATTTAGTTATGTTTATTTCCCTAGACAGAACTGACTAAAGAGTTGCGTAATGAGTTCATCTGGGGCAGCGTCACCAGTAATTTCTCCCAAAATTTCCCAGGTACGTGTCATATCAACTTGTAAGAGGTCAACAGGCATGCCTAATTCAAGACCTTGATTGACTGCTTCAAGACTTTCGAGAGCTTTTTCAATGAGTGAAATGTGACGGGCATTTGAGAGATAAGTAGCATCTTTCTCCACTAGACCAGCATTATCAAAGAAGAGTTGATTGATGCGATCTTCAATTTTGTCGATGTTTTCATTCTTGAGGACTGAAATCGGAATGACATCTTCAGGAAGCTCTTCCATTTGGATTGCTTGTGGAAGGTCTGTCTTATTTAGGAGAAGAATTCGATTACTATTTTGGCTGATTTCGAGTAATGTACGGTCTTGCTCAGTTAACGGTTCAGAGCTATTGAGGACAAGAAGAACCAGGTCAGCCTCTTCAAGAGCTTTTTTAGAACGTTCCACACCAATCTTTTCAACAACATCGTCTGTGTCACGGATACCAGCGGTATCAATTAACTTAAGGGGAACGCCTTTGATATTAACGTATTCTTCAATGACATCACGTGTTGTACCTTCAATGTCTGTAACAATAGCTTTCTCTTCACGTAGGAGATTGTTAAGAAGACTCGATTTTCCGACATTTGGACGACCAATGATTGCCGTTGAAAGACCTTCTCGTAGAATTTTTCCTCGTTTGGCAGTAGCCAGAAGATTTTCTAGAAGTGCTTGGAACTCTTGCGTTTTTTCACGGACTAGATTTGTAGTAACTTCTTCAACATCATCATACTCTGGGTAATCAATATTCACCTCGACTTGAGCCAAAGTGTTAAGGATTTCTTGGCGAGTGTTGTTAATGAGATCCTTAAGCGAGCCATCAAGTTGAGAAACGGCAACGGCCATAGCCTTATCAGTCTTAGCACGAATCAAATCCATAACAGCTTCGGCCTGGGTCAAGTCCACACGACCATTCAAGAAGGCACGTTTGGTAAATTCTCCAGGTTCGGCCATACGAGCACCAGAACGGATAAGGAGTTGAAGAATTTCATTGGTTACAGCGACACCACCATGTGTGTTGATTTCTACGACATCCTCACGCGTAAAGGTCTTGGGTGCACGCATAACACTGACCATGACTTCATCAATGGTTTCATCATTTTCCACGATATGACCGTAATTGATAGTATGTGAAGCGACCGTTTCTAGATTTTTTCCTTTGAAAACCTTATTAGCAATAGCAAGAGCATCGGTTCCAGATAGGCGAACAATACCAATAGCACCTTCACCTAAAGGCGTTGAAATTGCAGTAATCGTATCAAATTCTTTGGTAATTGACATAGTTATTCCTTTGGATTTTTTCTGTATTAGTTTTAAAATGATTTAATTTCATTGTAACGCAAAAGAGCAGTAGTCGCAAGGATTGGTGCTGACAATGCCAAGAAAAAAGAGCCTAAGCTCTTTTTGTTTATTTGTGGCGTTCAAAGTATGATTTGGTTTCTTTGAAGATGATTGGTGAGAGGACTAGAAGGGCAATTAAGTTAGGCAATGCCATCAATCCGTTTACGATATCCGCAATTTTCCAAACAACATCAAGTGTGAGGTATCCACCAAGGGCAACCATGACTACAAAAATGAGGCGGTAGAGTGGAAGGAATTTCGTTGATTTGAAAATGAATTCGAAACAACGTTCACCGTAGTAAGACCAACCCAAGATTGTTGTAAAGGCAAAGAGAACCAAAGAAAGTGTCAAGGCAATTTCACCAAATGTACCAAAAACAGATGAGAAGGCTGCTTGTGTCATTGGGGCACCTTCTAGGCTACCTGACCATTGACCCGTTACAAGGATAGCAAGACCAGTAAGCGTACAGATGATGATCGTATCAATGAAAGTACCTGTCATTGAAATCAAACCTTGTTCAACAGGTTCTTCGGTTTTAGCAGCAGCTGCAGCGATAGGAGCTGATCCAAGACCTGACTCATTTGAGAAGACACCACGCGCAATACCAAGACGCATTGCAACCATGACTGTTGCACCAGCAAAACCACCAACGGCTGCTTTACCAGTAAAGGCAGATTGGAAGACCATTTCAAGGACTGGAAGAAGTTGATTAAAGTTAGTAAAGATAACCACAAGAGCTGCCAAGATATAAAGCCCAGCCATAAATGGTACGACCTTTTCAGAAACTTTAGAGATAGATTGGATACCACCAAAAATGATAGCAGCAGTGATAAGAGCAAGAATGATACTTACGATTTTTGGTGACCAGTCAAAGCTATTTTGAAGCGAAGCGGTGATTGAGTTAACTTGAGAGAAGGTACCAATCCCCAACCATGCAACAAGCACACCTGCAAAGGCAAAGAAGTAGGCCAAAGGTTTAGCAATTGTTTGCCATTTCCCAGAAAAACCGTGTGTGATGTAATACATTGGACCACCAGAGACATTACCTTGGTCGTCAAGTGTACGGAATTTAATAGCCAAAAGACCTTCGGAATATTTGGTTGCCATACCAAAGAAAGCGGCAATCCACATCCAGAAAAGGGCACCTGGTCCACCAGTCTTGATGGCAGTAGCTACACCGACAATGTTACCTGTACCAACAGTTGCTGCGAGAGCAGTCGCAAGGGCTGCAAAACTAGAAATATCACCTTCCCCTTTATCTTCAGCAAAGATAAGTTTAAAAGCTTTAGGAAGACGAAGAACTTGCAAAAGACCAAGACGAATTGTAAGGTAAATCCCAGTTCCTACAAGAAGGACCAGAAGGGGTGGACCCCAGACAAAATCATCAATGGTAGTAAAAAAGTCTAACATAAATTTACAATCTCCTTTAACCGAGACGTCAAAAAAGAGGTTTGGCTTGACCAGACCTCTGAGAATACAAAGCTATTACTACAAGTTAAAAAACTTGCGATGCTTTCTGTCCTTTTACCTGAGAGTTTCGGTTGTTACCCCTTGCCCCTTCGGTGTCTTGTATACAGCTAAGGCTGCTTCAAGATCTCTCCAGAAGTCCGTCAATCACCAGTCATCCTGATGACATCACTCGGTTCTTATTTTATTGTGATTCTATCTTATCGAAAAAAACGAACAGTGTCAACACTAATTTTCATCAAAACTATAAAAATCCGAATATTATTCTTTAGAATGTCTTCCTCTAAAGCTAGGAATATGGGCAATCTTAAGCAAAGTACTTCCAATAAAAACAAACAATTATCTTCTAAAGTTATTTCAGATCCATTATGAATAGAATCTGCATTTTCATCCAAAAAATGATAAAATAGTAGAGCTTATTTTTGAGAATGGAGAATATGATGAACCCATTATTAACTGGTATGAATGACAAACAGGCCGAAGCCGTCCAAACGACTGAGGGGCCTTTATTGATTATGGCTGGTGCAGGATCTGGGAAGACACGTGTGCTTACCCACCGCATTGCCTACCTCATTGACGAGAAAATGATTAACCCCTGGAATATCCTAGCCATTACCTTTACCAATAAGGCAGCTCGTGAGATGCGTGAACGTGCTATGGCTTTAAATCCAGCAACTTCAGAAACCTTGATTGCAACCTTCCATAGTATGTGCGTGCGAATTCTTCGTCGTGAAGCGGACCATATTGGCTACAACCGAAACTTTACTATCGTAGATCCTGGTGAACAACGTACTTTGATGAAACGTATTCTCAAGAATCTTAACCTAGATCCTAAGAAGTGGAATGAACGTGCCATCTTAGGGACGATTTCCAACGCCAAAAATGACCTCTTGGATGAAGTGGCCTACGAGCACCAGGCCGGTGATATGTACACCCAAATTGTTGCTAAATGTTATAAGGCCTATCAAGAGGAGCTCCGTCGTAGTGAAGCTATGGATTTTGACGATTTAATTATGATGACTTTGCGTCTCTTTGACAAAAATCCTGATGTTCTCGCCTATTATCAGCAGCGTTATCAGTATATTCACGTGGATGAGTACCAAGATACCAACCATGCTCAATATCAGTTGGTAAAACTCTTGGCTTCTCGCTTCAAGAATATCTGTGTCGTAGGTGATGCTGACCAATCAATCTACGGTTGGCGTGGGGCTGATATGCAGAATATCCTTGATTTTGAGAAGGACTATCCTGAAGCCAAGGTAGTTCTCTTGGAAGAAAACTACCGTTCAACCAAGAAAATTCTCCAGGCGGCCAACGAAGTCATCAAGAACAACCGCAATCGCCGTCCTAAAAAACTTTGGACTCAAAATGATGACGGTGAACAAATCGTTTATTACCGTGCTAATGACGAGCGTGATGAAGCTGTTTTTGTTGCTTCAACTATTGATAACATTATTCGTGAAGAGGGTAAGAACTTCAAGGATTTCGCTGTACTTTATCGTACTAATGCTCAGTCTCGTACTATCGAGGAAGCCTTGCTCAAGTCTAATATTCCTTATACCATGGTTGGTGGTACCAAGTTCTATAGCCGTAAAGAAATCCGTGATGTCATTTCTTACTTGAACTTAGTTGCCAATCCTGCGGATAATATTAGCTTTGAACGTGTGATTAATGAACCTAAACGTGGAGTTGGGCCTGGTACGCTTGAAAAGATTCGCACCTTTGCCTATGAGCAAAACATGAGTCTCCTAGATGCATCAGCTAATATTATGTTGTCACCGATCAAGGGGAAAGCAGCTCAGGGCGTTTACGATTTTGCTAACATGATTCTGAATCTACGTGACCAGCTAGATGGGCTAAGCATCACTGAAGCTGTAGAGACAGTTTTAGATAAGTCTGGTTATCTGGATGCTCTTTCTATGCAACAAACACTTGAAAGTCAAGCACGCATTGAAAATATTGAAGAATTCATGTCTGTTACTAAGAATTTTGATGAAACCAACACCGATGGTACGGAAGACGAGACTGGTATTGACCGTTTAGGCCGTTTCTTGAACGATCTAGCCTTGATTGCTGATACGGACGATGGTGATATGGAAGCAGCAGAAGTAACCTTGATGACTCTCCATGCTGCTAAAGGACTTGAATTTCCAGTTGTCTTTCTTATCGGTATGGAAGAGGGGGTCTTCCCTTTGTCTCGTGCCTCAGAAGATCCAGAAGAACTCGAAGAAGAGCGTCGCTTAGCTTACGTAGGTATTACCCGTGCTGAAGAGATTCTTTTCCTTACCAACGCTAATACACGTACGCTTTTCGGTAAGACTAGCTATAATCGTCCTAGCCGTTTCTTGCGTGAAATTTCAGATGATTTATTACAATATCAAGGTCTAGCTCGTCCAGCCAATTCATCATTTGGTGTTCGTTTTACAAAGGAAGAGCCAACACAATTTGGTCAAGGCATGAGTTTACAACAAGCGCTTCAGACCAGAAAAGCAAATGCACAACCTCAAAGACATACGGGCGCTCAGCCATTTTCAAAAGCTACTGGCGGACTACCTTTTGGCAAGACTTCAGACTCTGGCAATTCAGCTACTGACTGGGAAATCGGAGATATCGCTCACCACAAGAAGTGGGGAGATGGTACCGTTCTAGAAGTAACTGGAAGTGGCAAGACGCAAGAACTTAAGATAAAATTCCCAGAAGTTGGACTTAAAAAGGTTTTAGCAAGTGTAGCACCTATTGAGAAGAAATAGAAAGGGACCGAAAGGTCCTTTTTATAAGCCCTCCCTATCACATTGATAAAAAATTTCTATTAGACAGCCAGCTTTTCTGGGTGTAGAATGAAGTCAACTTTTGTTTTGGAGGACACCCATATGTCACGAGAATTTTCATTTGAAACCTTACAATTACACGCTGGACAAACACCTGACAAGGAAACAAAATCACGTGCGGTTCCAATTTACCAAACAACTTCATATGTTTTTGACGATGCTCAAGAAGGTGAAGATCTCTTTGCCCTTAGAAAACCGGGTAATATTTACACACGTATTACCAATCCAACAGTAGCAGTACTTGAAGAACGTATTGCAGCCCTCGAAGGTGGTGTTGGTGCCTTGGCTACGGCTTCAGGTATGGCTGCAATCACCTATGCGGTCCTTGGTTTGGCACATGCTGGCGATCATGTTGTTGCTGCGACAACCCTCTACGGTGGAACATTCAATCTCTTAAAAGAAACTCTTCCACGCTATGGTGTCACAACAACTTTTGTAGATGTTGACAATCCTGAAGAAATTGAAGCTGCTATCAAAGATAATACCAAACTTGTCTTGATTGAGTCTTTGGGTAATCCGCTTATCAACATTCCTGATTTTGAAAAGATTGCTGAAATTGCTCACAGCCATAAGATTCCATTGGTTGCTGACAATACTTTTGGGACTCCATATCTCATCAATGTTATCTCCCATGGTGTAGATATCGTAGTTCATTCTGCGACTAAGTTTATCGGTGGACATGGAACAACTATCGGTGGTCTTATCGTCGATTCTGGTAAATTTGACTGGGAAGCTTCAGGCAAGTTCCCACAATTGGTTGACGAAGACCCATCTTACCACAATATCAGCTATACACGTGATGTTGGTCCAGCAGCATTTATCACTGCCCTTCGTACCCAACTTTTGCGTGACACAGGGGCTGCCTTGGCACCTTTCAATGCTTTCTTACTTTTACAAGGACTTGAAACACTTTCACTTCGTGTCGAACGCCATGTCGAAAATGCTAAAAAAATCGTAGACTTTTTGGAAAATCATCCAAAAGTTGAAAAAGTTAACTATCCTGGATTGCCATCAAGTCCTTACTATGACTTGGCACAAAAATACTTCCCTAAAGGACCAGGTTCTATTTTCACTTTCCATGTTAAAGGTGGACAAGAAGAAGCACGTACCGTTATTGATAATCTTGAAATCTTCTCAGATTTGGCTAACGTTGCTGATGCAAAATCTTTGGTGGTTCACCCTGCAACAACAACTCACCAACAATTGGCAGAAGCAGATTTGCTAGCTTGTGGTGTCACTCCAAATCAAATTCGTATCTCAGTTGGTTTAGAAAATGCAGATGATTTGATTGAAGATTTAAAACTAGCCCTTGATAAAATTTAAGTATTCTGATACTAAATATTTTAACCAGCTCTATAGCTGGTTTTTTGTTATACTACCCCTATGAAATTTGTTTTTGATTTGGATGGAACCCTATGTTTTGATGGTATGACTATGTCAAAAGAACTACAAGAGGTTCTTTTAACAGCACCTAAATACGGTCATGAGATTATTTTTGCAACAGCACGCTCTTACAGAGACTGTCTTAGTATTTTGGAGGGAGAATTGAAAAAGCTGACAGTAGTTTTGGCTTAAACGGTGGTGAAGTCTTTCAAGATGAGTGTTTAGTATCGCAATACACAATACCTTCTTATGCTCTCAGAACGATTGTTAGCTACTGTGATACCTATAATCTCCCTTATTTTATTGATGATACCTTTAATTATGCTATTCAAAATCCTGAACAGATTCCTTTCCTTTCAAATGTTGACTCATTAAATAAAGCAAGGATTTTGCCTGTCCAAGAACTTAATAAGCCCATTAAAGCTGTTATTCCACTTGCAGAGCATGAGGATATCCGAGAAGACCTTATCTTTAATCTAAACAAACTGGAATGTTTAGACCTTATTTACCACGATATAGAAAGGTGTCTCTACATTAATCCTAAAGGAGTGACTAAGGCTAGTACAGTTTTAAACCACTTTGGCAGAAACTTTGTAACTTTTGGAAATGACCAAAATGATATTTCTCTTTTCAAAAATGCTATATATGGTGTGCAAGTTGGCAATTATCCTTACCTGAAAGACTTTGCGGATGAAGTCATTCCTGCAATTAATACAGTGATTGCGAAAAAAATTAAACAACTGTTTGAAAAGTTCTAAACAAATGCTTAGTCTTCTTGCTCTATTTACAGTACAATAGTAAAAAAAGTATTGGAGGACTAGCATGCCAACATTTATTGGAAAACCAGTTACAGTAGCAGAAGACAAACAACTTCAAGTTGGAGATACCTTGCGTGACTTTAATTTGACAGCAACAGATTTAACGAAAAAATCACTTTCAGAATTCGATGGAAAGAAAAAAGTTATCTCTATCGTTCCATCAATCGATACTGGTATTTGTTCAACTCAAACACGTACCTTTAACAAGGAATTGTCAGAACTAGATGATACTGTAGTTATTACTATTTCAGTGGACCTACCATTTGCACAAGCTCGTTGGTGTGGTGCTGAAGGACTTGAAAATGCCATCATGCTTTCTGACTACTATGATAATAGTTTCGGTAAAGACTATGGTGTCCTTATTGAAGAATGGCACTTGTTAGCGCGTGCAGTATTAGTGGCAGACGCTGACAACAAGATTACTTATGTCGAATATTTGGACAATATCAATACTGATCCAAACTATGAAGCGGCAGTAGCAGCAGTTAAAAGCTTATAAAAAGGGGCCCCGGTCTCTTTTTTATTTTGCCTTTCTTACAGTTTTTACTTGCAAAAGTATTAGCTTCTTGCTATTATTGTATAGCAATACTCAATACGGATAGTAAAATATAAAAAGGAGATTCAATGTCTGAAAAAGAAAGACCTCAACTGATTATCGATTACGAAGCTAACACAGACAAACTTGTTCGTTTAGGCGATGTTGTCGATCAATTTAAAGGAAAAGCTGTCCCTGCTAAGGCAGAACCTGGCGAATTCGCTGTCATTAATCTATCGGATATGACACCCAACGGCATTGCTTACGATGACCTAAAAACATTTTCTGAGGAACGCCGCAAACTTTTACGCTTTCTCTTAGAAGATGGAGATGTGCTTATTGCATCTAAGGGAACTGTTCAAAAAGTTGCCGTTTTCGAAGATCAGGGCAAGCGTGAAGTTGTTGCCTCATCCAATATTACAGTATTACGACCTAAGGAAAAACTCCGTGGTTTCTACATAAAGTTCTTCCTTGAGACCGAAATTGGTCGTGCCTATTTAGATTATGCTGATAAGGGAAAGGCTGTCCTCAATTTATCGACAGCTGACCTCTTGGACATCAAAATTCCTGAGATACCGATTGTTAAGCAAGATTACCAAATTGCGGCCTATCTACGTGGGCGTGCCGATTTCCACCGTAAGATGGTTCGTGCAGAGCAAGAGTGGGAAAATATCCAACACAATGTTACAGAAGCTCTATTTGGAAATTAACCAAAAGCCAGCAAACTAGGATTTGTTGGTCTTTTTTTATTATTCTCGTGTATAATGGTAGTAGTAAATATGTTATTAGGAGGTCATTATGACTACCAACACCATAGATTTATCACAACCAGTCGCAACAATCATAAAAGAGCATCCAGAAGTTAAGGATTTACTGATTGGCCTTGGTTTTAAGCCCTTGTCTAACCCAGCTATGCTAAATACTGTCGGTAAGGTGACCAGTCTAAAAGCTGGCTCTAAGTTAGCTAATATTCCCCTAGATAAGATCAAGCAAACCTTACTATCCAATGGTTATGATGTCATCGGAGACTAATATGGAAAACAATCGTATTCAAATACTCAAAGAAATTCTCCTAGATTTACACCATGGAGCCAGTCCTGAGAGTGTTCAAGAGCGCTTCAATCAACACTTCAAGGGAGTATCTGCCCTTGAAATCTCTATGATGGAGCATGAATTGATGTCATCTGAAGATGGGGTTACCTTTGAAGATGTTATGAGCCTTTGTAATGTCCATGCTAACCTCTTTAAAGGAGCTATTGCTGATGTGGAAGTGGCAGACGCTGATCAAGAGGGTCACCCTGTCTATGTCTTTAAACAAGAGAATTTAGCCCTACGTTCAGCTATTCTCCGTATCCGACGTATCATAGAAAATATCAGTAAGCCTGAAAATGAAGACTTTAAATCTGACCTAGTCAATGGACTTAAACATCAGATGTCTTTATTGGGACAATTCCATAACCATTACACACGTAAAGAAAAGCTCTTCTTTCCAATAATGGAGCGTTATGGTCATGATTCTCCTCCAAAGGTTATGTGGGGAGTAGACGATGATATCCGAAAACTTTTTAGAGCGGCAGAAGCTAAACTAAAAGAACTTCCAGATGCTGATTTAGAAGAATTTTCAAAGTTCTTTGAAGCTTTCTCAGAAGAATTTGAAGCCATGATTTTCAAGGAAGAAGCTATCTTACTTATGATTCTGCTTGAAACCTTCACGCAGGATGATTGGCTTTCAATTGCCGAAGAAAGTGATGCCTATGGCTATGCAATTATAAAACCTACAGCCGTCTGGAAACCTAAGCGTGAGCGTTTTAAGAAAGACAATACGGAAACATCGCAAGAACAGTCAGGTCTGAGCACTGACGCACATACGGGCAATACCCGAATTATTGAAACCCCAGAAGGGCAATTCACCATCAGCTTCACCCCAAAACCAAAAACTGAAACTGTCGTAGATAGAGAAACAACGCAACCTTTTGGCAATGGTTATCTTTCTGTGGAGCAGGCCAATCTCATCCTCAATCATCTTCCTTTGGAAATTACTTTCGTCAATAAAGACGATATTTTCCAATACTATAATGATAATGTTCCAGCCAATGAGATGGTCTTTAAACGAACACCTAGCCAAATTGGACGAAACGTTGAACTTTGTCATCCGCCAAAAGTGCTTGATAAGGTCAAGAAAATCTTTGAATTACTAAGAAGTGGAGAGCGTGACCAAGTTCCAATGTGGTTCAAATCTGAACGTTTAGGAAAATTCGTCTATGTTACCTATGCAGCTGTCAGGGATGACCAGGGAGACTTTCAGGGCGTCTTAGAGTTTGTGCAAGATATTAAACCTTTCTTTGAACTGGAAACCGATCTTAAAAGAGATATTGATTAAAAAAGCTAGTAGTCTTGCGATTGCTTATGACTATAATACTTAAGAGGTTAGAGACTTTGCTCTCTGCCTCTTTATGTTTCTACCTAGCTCTTTAGGATTGCTTTTGATATAATTAAAAGTATGATTTCAGGAATTATTAATCTAAAAAAAGAGGCTGGAATGACCAGTCATGATGCTGTATTTAAACTACGCAAAATATTACAAGAGAAAAAAATCGGACATGGTGGTACCCTTGATCCAGATGTTACCGGTGTCCTACCTATAGCAGTTGGAAAAGCGACTCGTGTCATTGAATACATGACTGAAGCAGGGAAGGTCTACGAGGGAGAAATTACCATTGGCTTTTCGACAACTACCGAGGATGCTAGTGGAGAAATCGTCCAAATAACTCCAGTAACAGAGCTTGATGAAGAAGCCGTTGACAAGGCAATGGCAAGTTTTGAGGGAGAAATCACACAAATTCCCCCTATGTACTCAGCAGTTAAGGTCAACGGAAAGAAACTTTATGAGTACGCACGCGCTGGAGAAGAAGTAGAACGTCCACAACGTCAAGTGACCATTACCGAATTTGTCCGTACCTCACCCATCGAGCTAGAAAACGACACTGCGAGATTCACCTTCCGTGTTGCTTGTAGCAAGGGAACTTATGTCCGTACCTTATCTGTTGATTTGGGTGCTAAACTCGGCTACGCGAGTCATATGTCTGCTCTTCGTCGAACAGCCTCAGCTGGTCTAACCTTAGATAAGGCACTAACACTCTCACAAATTTCAGAAATGGTAGAAGCAGGGGATACGTCCTTCCTCCTTCCTATCGAATTTGGTGTTCAGGATCTGCCAACAGTACAAGTCACTGAAGATGATGCTAAAGAAATCTCATTTGGTCGCTTTATTGCTATTGATAGCCAAGAACCCTTGGTTGCGGCCTTTTTAGAAGACAAAGTTCTAGCCATCATGGAAAAGCGAAATCAAGTTTATAAACCTAGAAAAGTATTAAGTCAATGAAAATAACTTCTATTAACGATTATAAAGATATCCATCAGGAAAAGGGTACAGTCCTTGTCTTAGGCTATTTCGATGCGCTTCATCGTGGTCACAAGGTCCTTTTTGATAAGGCGCGCCAGATTGCTGATGACAAACAACTTGAAGTAGCTGTCCTTACCTTTAATGAAAGTCCTCAACTGACTTTTCAACGGTATACAGATGATCTCCTTCTGCATATTACAGCACCTCAAAGGCGTTGTGATCTTTTTGAAGCCTATGGAACAGATCAGCTTTATTTAACAGATTTCAATAGTGATTTTGCCCGAACGAGTTCAGATGATTTCATTGCCCGCTATATTAAGCGTTTAAAAGCTCAAGAGGTTGTTGTGGGCTTTGATTACAAGTTTGGCCATCATCGAACAGATGTGGACTATCTTGCCCGTAATTTTTCTGGTAATGTCCATGTCATTGAAGAGCAACAAAGCGATGGTGAAAAGATTTCGTCAACACGTGTACGTCAATTAATACGAGAAGGTAATGTTAAAGAAGCCAATAAACTTCTTGGCCACGAATTCTCGACACGTGGCATCGTGGTACATGGTGATGCCCGTGGACGAACCATTGGTTTTCCAACTGCTAATTTAGCACCAATCGACAGAACTTTTCTACCTGCTGATGGCGTCTATGTTGCTGATGTGGTGATTGATGGTAAACGTTATCGTTCCATGACTAGCCTAGGTAAAAACGTTACCTTTGGGGGAACAGAACTCCGCCTTGAAGCCAATATCTTTGATTTTGAAGGCGATATTTATGGAAAAACAATCGAAGTTTTTTGGCTAGATTATATCCGTGATATGATTAAGTTCAATAATATAGAGGAACTTTGTGCTCAACTGGAGGCCGATAAAAAAATCGCGGAAAAATTTTAAGAAAGCGTAGCCAAAACTAATCAAATAATGTATAATGATTAGGAATGTTAAAGTGAAAGGGGTGTTTGCATGGTAACTTTATTTTTATCACCTAGCTGCACCAGCTGTAGGAAAGCACGAGCTTGGTTGACCAATCATGAAGTTGCTTTTGACGAACACAATATTATCACGAGCCCATTAACTCACGATGAGTTGATGAAGATTTTGTCTTACACGGAAAATGGTACTGAAGATATCATTTCAACCCGTTCAAAAGTCTTTCAGAAGCTGAATATCGATGTGGATGATTTGACCATCAAGGAACTCATTCAACTGATTTCTGAATATCCAAATCTTCTTCGTCGACCTATTATTTTGGACAACAAACGCATGCAAATCGGTTTCAACGAAGATGAAATTCGTGCCTTTTTGCCTCGTGATTATAGAAAGCAAGAATTGCGTCAAGCGACCATTCGAGCTGAAATTGAGGGTAACAATGACTAAAGGAAATTATTCCTACCCACTCGATCCATCATGGAGCACTGAGGAAATTACCACAGTGCTTCATTTTTTGAGTCAGGTAGAAAAAGCATACGAGAGCAAGGTTGACCGTGACCAACTCTTGCAAGCCTATAAGGCATTTAAAACCGTTGTTCCAGGTAAAGCGCCTGAAAAGCAACTAGACAAGGCCTTTGAAGAAGCTAGCGGTTTTTCAACCTATCAAGCTGTCAAAGCTGCTAAAGCAAAAGATAAAGGATTTGTATCACTTGGAAAATAAACTGATTTTTGCTAAAGAAATCATCAAAGAAGCTGGTGCTTTTATCAAAGAAAGTTTAAGTAAAACAATCACGGTCGAAGAAAAGACGGCTTATGATGATTTAGTCACTAATATTGACAAACAAACACAAGATTTACTCGTGGCACGTATTAAATCTGCCTTCCCTTCAGACAATATTTTCGCTGAAGAAAATGGCTTGGTGCATAATATCAAGGATGGAAACGTCTGGGTCTTGGATCCTATTGATGGAACGGTCAATTTTATTGTCCAACAAGATAATTTTTGTGTGATGATTGCCTACTATGAAGAGGGGCAAGGAAAATTTGGTCTCATTTATAACGTCATGGCTGATCAACTTTTCTATGGTGGTGGCCAGTTTGATGTGTATTGCAATGACAAATTGCTTCCAGCCTATAAAAGTCGCCCATTAGACCGCTGCCTAGTCGCTAGCAATGGAGCTATGTATGCTAAAAATTTTCACGGCTTAAAAGACCTTATTGATAAGACCTTGGGTGTTCGTGTCTACGGTGGTGCCGGTTTAAGCATGTCAAAAGTCCTATCTGGTCAAATTTTAGCTTACTTTTCAGTTATTTACCCATGGGACTATGCCGCAGCAAGTATTATGGGAGAAAAATTGGGTTATCACCTTGAGACCATTACCGGAGAACCACTGGATTATTCTAGTCGTCAAGCTGTGATGCTTGTGCCCAAAGACAGACTTGAAGAAATCAAGGATATTATGGGCTCAGAAAATTAATTTAAAACAAAAAACCATACTGGACAAATCAGAACAGTAAGTTCTCTTGGTTGGTCCAGTTTTTTGATAGAAAGGAAACTATGCAATTTCCATCAGACTTTATAGAAAAATATAATAAGCTCCTTGGAGATGAAGCGGAGGAATTCTTTGCATCATTTGATCAAGAAGCCGTTTCCGCCTACCGTACCAACCCTCTGAAAAAGCAACAGAAGGACTTTCCTGATGTCATTCCTGAAACACCTTGGGGCCATTACGGTAAAATTTCTGGAAAATCCGCCGATCATGCAACTGGTTTGGTTTATTCTCAGGAACCAGCTGCTCAAATGGTAGCCCAAGTGGCAGCTCCGGCCAAGGGAAGTCGTGTCTTAGACCTGGCAGCTGCTCCAGGCGGAAAGTCTACTCATCTTCTAAGCTACTTAGACAATACAGGACTGCTCGTCAGCAATGAAATCAATCCAAAGCGTAGCAAAATTCTGGTTGAAAACATTGAACGTTTTGGGGCGAGAAATGTTGTTGTGACTAACACGTCAGCTGATAAACTAGCCAAAGTTTTCAAAAATTACTTTGATACGATTGTCTTTGATGGACCTTGTTCTGGAGAAGGAATGTTCCGAAAAGACCCTGATGCAATCCAATATTGGCACAAGGAGTACCCTTGTGAATTGGCACAATTGCAGAAGGATATCTTGTCAGACGGTTTGAAGATGCTCGCTCCTGGTGGTCAATTGATCTACTCAACCTGTACCTGGTCTCCTGAGGAAAATGAAGGTGTTGTCGCTTGGATTTTAGAAAATTACCCTAATCTTGAATTAGTAGAAATCCCTAAATGGAATGGCATGAGAGGTGGGATTGATTTTCCAGAAACAGCTCGAATGTATCCGCACCATTTCAAAGGTGAAGGCCAGTTTGTGGCAAAATTCCAGGATAAGCGCGTGGCTGAGCAGGCACGTATCAAAGAGGGAAAATCTAACCTTAACAAGGAGCAGAAGCAACTCTGGGAAGATTTTGCAAAAAAACACCTTAAGACTGATCTAGATGGTTTACTCCAAGTTTTTGGGGACAATCTCTATCTGCTTCCTAAGGGACTTCCAGACCTATCTAAAGTTAAAATCGCTCGTAATGGACTGCATCTTGGTGTCTTCAAGAAAAAACGTTTCGAACCAAGTTTTGCTCTTGGAATTGCGTTAACCTCAGATGAGGTTGTTTCAAGTGTAGAGCTAACTCAAGACCAGTTTGCCCAATATGTTTCTGGTAATGTGGTCACTCTAGATCAAGCGCAACCAAACGGTTGGTATCAGCTTTTAGTGGATGGCAATGGATTTGGATTTGCCAAAATCGTTGGAAACACGGTTAAAAACTACTATCCTAAAGGATTGAGATTCCATATATAAGGGCCTGTAATCAAACTTTAATATGACTTAATTATCTTATACTTGGTATAATTAGATAGATGTCTTTTTACAGCATATATATAAGACACTATCTTACTTAAGTTACAAAATGTCGGAGGACAAAAATGAAAAAAACAAAAGTCCTTGCAGTGATTCTGTCACTGGCAATGACCATGCTAGTCTTAACTGGCTGTGCCTCTTGGATTGACCGTGGCCAGTCCATTACAGCAGTTGGTTCTACGGCCCTTCAACCCTTAGTAGAGGCAGCGGCAGATGGGTTCGCTGAAAAGAACCCTGAGAATATCGTTAACGTCCAAGGTGGCGGTTCTGGTACTGGACTTTCTCAGGTACAATCCGGTGCCGTTCAAATTGGTAACAGTGACCTTTTTGCCGAGGAAAAATCTGGAATCGATGCCAGTAAGCTTGTTGACTATCAAGTTGCCGTTGCAGGAATTGCAGTGATTACAAACAAAGAAGTCTCTGTCGATAACCTGACAACTGAACAACTTCGCAAGATTTTCACTGGGGAAATCACAAACTGGAAACAGCTTGGTGGTAAAGACCTAGAGATTACTATTATTAACCGTGCAGCTAGCTCAGGATCACGCGCGACTTTCGATGCAGTGATTATGGACGGCAAATCGCCAATCCGTACCCAAGAGCAAGATTCTAATGGTATGGTTAAGTCAATCGTTGCTCAGACACCAGGTGCTATTTCATACCTATCATTTGCTTACCTTGATGATTCTGTTAAAACATTGAAGTTAAATGGATTTGAACCAAAAGCTGAAAATGTTGCAACTAACGATTGGCCGATTTGGTCTTACGAGCATATGTATACCAAGGGAAAACCGGATAGCTATACCAAACAATTCTTAGATTACATGATGAGTGACGAAGTCCAAGAAAATGTCGTCGCAAAAATGGGTTACATTTCCATCCATAGCATGAAAGTTACAAAGGATGCTGATGGTAAAGTCTCAAAGAAGAGTGAGGAGTAAGCATGAAAAATGAAGAATTGGTGAAACAATTAACATCACCCTCTAAAAATTCACGCCTCGAGAAGTTTGGTAAAACAATCACTTTCCTTTGCCTAGCTTTGATTGTTTTTATCGTAGCCATGATTTTACTTTTCGTTGCTCAAAAAGGGCTAGCGACTTTCTTTGTTAATAAAGTTAGCTTGATCGAGTTTCTCTTTAGTGGCGATTGGTCGCCATCTGAAGGCAAGTTCGGAGCTCTTCCAATGATTTTAGGGTCATTCGTAGTGACCTTGCTTTCAGCCTTGGTAGCAACGCCATTTGCCATTGGAGCAGCCATCTTTATGACTGAAATTTCTCCGAAAGGGGCTAAATTCTTACAACCAGCTATTGAACTTTTGGTTGGGATTCCATCTGTTGTTTATGGTTTCATTGGTCTCCAAATCGTGGTTCCATTTGTTCGCTTAATTTTTGGTGGCACAGGGTTTGGTATTCTTTCAGGTACCTTTGTCTTGTTCGTCATGATTCTACCAACCGTAACCTTTATGACAACAGATACGCTTCGTGCAGTGCCTCGTCACTACCGTGAAGCTAGTCTTGCCATGGGGGCTACACGCTGGCAAACGATTTGGCGTGTGACACTTAATGCGGCTAAACCAGGTATTTTCACGGCCGTTATCTTTGGTATGGCCCGTGCCTTTGGTGAGGCTCTTGCCATCCAAATGGTTGTCGGAAATTCCGCAGTGATTCCAACTTCTTTAACGACACCAGCAGCAACATTGACATCTGTCTTGACTATGGGAATCGGGAATACAGTCATGGGTACTGTTTCAAACAATGTCCTTTGGTCTCTCGCCTTGGTTCTCTTATTGATGAGTCTTGGTTTCAATATGTTGGTGAAATTCATTACCCGTGAGAGAAAGAGAAATTATGAACGCTAAAAAAATTGATAAAATTGCCATCGGCACACTCTATGTGATTGCTGGCATTATTGTAACAATCCTGGCAGCCTTGATTCTCTATATCTTGGTTCGCGGGATACCACATATCAGCTGGTCATTCTTGACTAGTCGATCATCATCTTACAAAGCTGGTGGAGGAATTGGGGTTCAACTCTACAATTCATTCTTCCTTTTGGTTATTACCCTGATTATTTCTGTGCCTCTTTCAATGGGAGCTGGGATCTTCTTATCAGAATATGCTAAAAAAGGACGACTTACCAACTTTGTTCGTACCTGTATTGAAATCCTTTCTTCACTACCTTCAGTGGTTGTCGGACTCTTTGGTTACTTGATTTTCGTTGTCCAATTCCAGTATGGGTTTTCAATCCTATCTGGTGCCTTGGCTTTAACGGTCTTTAACCTACCACAAATGACTCGTACGGTTGAAGATAGTTTGCGAACAGTCCACCATACCCAACGTGAAGCTGGGCTAGCTCTAGGCTTGTCTCGATGGGAAACGATCTTACACGTTGTGGTTCCAGAGGCATTGCCTGGTATTGTTACTGGTATCGTTCTTGCTTCTGGCCGTATTTTCGGGGAAGCAGCAGCGCTTATCTATACAGCAGGTCAATCTGCACCAGCACTTAATTGGAGCGACTGGAATCCGCTTAGCATCTCTAGTCCAATTTCGATTTTCCGCCAAGCAGAAACACTTGCTGTTCACATCTGGAAGGTCAACTCAGAAGGTACGACACCTGACGCCACTGCAGTATCTGCTGGTTCAGCAGCAGTACTCTTGATTTTCATTTTGATTTTCAACTTTGGTGCACGTCGTTTGGGAGCTTACCTCCATAAGAAATTAACATCCGCTTAAAGGAGTTATCATGACAAAATACAATTGGGACGAGCGTCATATTATCACCTTCCCAGAGAAGGAGCTCGCTCTTGAAACAAAGGACTTGCATGTCTATTATGGTCAAAAAGAAGCCATCAAAGGTATCGACATGCAATTCGAGAAAAATAAAATTACGGCTCTTATTGGGCCTTCAGGATGCGGGAAGTCAACCTTTCTTCGTAGCCTAAACCGTATGAATGATACGATTGATATTGCTAAGGTTACTGGACAAATCCTTTATCAAGGCGTCGATGTCAATGCAAGTAATATCAATGTTTATGAAATGCGTAAACATATTGGAATGGTTTTCCAACGTCCAAATCCATTTGCCAAGTCTATCTACAGAAACATTACCTTTGCTCACGAACGTAAGGGTGTCAGAGATAAGCAAACTTTGGACGAGATCGTTGAGACATCACTTAAGCAAGCAGGACTTTGGGATCAAGTTAAAGATGATCTCCATAAATCTGCCTTTACTCTATCTGGTGGTCAGCAGCAACGTCTTTGTATTGCAAGAGCTATTGCCGTGAAACCGCAGATTCTCCTCATGGATGAGCCTGCAGCTTCACTGGACCCTGTAGCTACTATGCAGCTAGAAGAGACCATGTTCGAACTTAAGGAAGATTACTCTATTATCATCGTGACGCACAATATGCAGCAGGCAGCGCGTGCTAGTGATTATACAGCATTCTTCTACCTTGGTGATCTTATCGAATATGATGAAACCAAGAAAATCTTCCAAGATGCCGCCCTACAGTCAACTAATGACTATGTATCAGGACGTTTTGGATAGAAAGGAGCACTTATGACTGAACCAATCATTTCAATCAATGATTTATCGGTGTATTTCAACAAGAAAAAAGCCCTCAATAACGTGACAATGGATTTCTATCCAAATGAAATCACAGCTCTTATCGGTCCTTCAGGATCGGGAAAATCAACCTTGCTCCGTTCTATCAACCGAATGGGAGATTTAAACCCCGAGTGGACACTTACTGGTGCTGTTTCTTACAACGGTCACAACGTCTACAGTCCTCGAACAGACACCGTTGAGCTCCGTAAAGAAATCGGAATGGTCTTCCAACAACCCAATCCTTTTCCAATGTCTATCTATGAAAACGTGGTTTATGGTCTTCGTATCAATGGTATCAAAGATAAGGCTGTCCTTGACAAAGCAGTAGAAGAGTCACTAAAAGGTGCTTCAATCTGGGAAGAGGTTAAAGACCGTCTCCATGACTCAGCCCTTGGACTTTCAGGAGGGCAACAACAACGTGTCTGTATTGCACGGGTACTTGCCACGTCTCCAAAGGTTATCCTTCTTGACGAACCTACGTCTGCCCTCGACCCTATCTCCGCTGGTAAGATTGAGGAAACCCTATATAACCTTAAAGATCAATATACCTTGCTATTAGTCACACGTTCTATGCAACAGGCAAGCCGTATTTCACAACGAACAGCCTTTTTCCTAGATGGAGAACTCATTGAGTATTCATCAACGAAAGACATGTTCCTAAATCCACAACATAAAGAAACAGAAGATTATATTACCGGTAAATTCGGTTAAGAAAGGACAGATTACTAAAACAATTATGATGTTACGAACACCCTTCGAAGAAGAATTAGAAAAACTCCACAACCAATTTTACGCTATGGGTACAGAGGTTGCAGCTCAGCTTAAGAAAGCTGTACGTGCCTTTATCAGCCATGATCGTGATTTGGCTAAGGAAGTCATTGAAAATGACGAAATCGTCAATAACTACGAAACCAAACTTGAGAAAAAATCGCTTGAAATTATCGCTCTACAACAACCTGTATCAAGTGATTTGCGAACAGTTATCACAGCACTCAAAGCATCTAGTGACGTTGAACGTATGGGTGACCATGCCGTAGCTATCGCTAAAGCAACTATTCGCATTAAAGGTGAAGAACGCCTAACTGAAATTGAAGCTGAAATCAAGAAAATGGGGAAAGCAGTTCGCCACATGGTCGAAGATGCTCTAGATGTTTACTTGAACAGTGACGAACGACGCGCTTATGAAATCGCAGCTTCAGATGAAATCATTGATAACTATTTCCGTGATATTCAAGCCATGACAGTAGAAGGTGTTCGCAAGAATCCTGATGCTGCCTTCGCTGCCAAAGAATATTTCCAAGTACTTATGTATTTGGAACGTATCGGTGACTATGCCCGCAATCTCTGCGAGTGGGTTGTCTACCTCAAGTCTGGTAAAATCATTGAACTGTAGGCAAAGCTTCCAATCTATGTTATAATGGGTCTGTATTGAATAATTCAGACCCTTTTCTTTTGCAAAAGCGTCTGATATCGAAACATTTGTCAGTCTGTTTCGATACGAAAAGTTAGATTAGGAGTATATACGTATGACAGCATCTGTTGCTCGTTTTATCGAAAGTTTCATCCCTGAAAACTACAATCTTTTCTTGGACATTAATCGTTCTGAAAAGACCTTTACAGGGAATGTTGCCATCACAGGTGAAGCCCTTGATAATCATATCTCCCTTCACCAAAAAGACCTTACCATTAGTTCCGTTCTCTTGGATAATGAATCATTAAACTTCCAAATGGATGATGCTAACGAAGCCTTCCATATTGAACTTCCAGAGACCGGTGTTTTGACGCTTGTCATTGAATTCTCTGGTCGTATTACAGATAATATGACAGGGATTTACCCATCATACTACACCTACAATGGTGAGAAGAAAGAAATTATTTCAACGCAGTTTGAATCTCATTTTGCGCGTGAAGCCTTCCCATCAGTTGATGAACCAGAAGCCAAAGCGACTTTTGATTTCTCATTGAAATTTGATGCCGAAGAAGGCGATATCGCCTTGTCTAACATGCCTGAAATCAATAGCCATTTGCGTGAAGAAACTGGGGTTTGGACTTTTGAGACAACCCCTCGTATGTCTACATACCTCCTTGCCTTTGGTTTTGGAGCTCTTCAAGGAAAGACAGCGAAAACACAAAACGGAACTGAAGTTGGTGTCTTCGCTACAGTTGCACAAGCTGAAAACAGCGTTGACTTTGCCCTTGATATTGCAGTTCGTGTCATTGATTTCTACGAAGACTACTTCCAAGTCAAGTATCCTATCCCATTGTCATACCATCTCGCACTTCCTGACTTCTCAGCAGGTGCCATGGAAAACTGGGGACTTGTTACCTATCGTGAAGTTTACCTTCTTGTAGATGAAAATAGCTCAGCTACAAGTCGTCAACAAGTAGCTCTTGTGGTTGCCCACGAATTGGCTCACCAATGGTTCGGTAACCTTGTAACGATGAAATGGTGGGATGATCTCTGGCTTAACGAGAGCTTTGCCAATATGATGGAGTATGTCTCAGTAGACGCCATTGAACCTAGCTGGAACATCTTTGAAGATTTCCAAACAACTGGTGTGCCTCATGCTCTCCAACGTGATGCTACAGATGGTGTTCAGTCTGTCCACATGGAAGTTAATCACCCAGATGAGATTAACACCCTCTTTGATAGTGCTATCGTTTACGCTAAAGGTAGCCGTCTCATGCATATGCTTCGCCGTTGGTTAGGTGATGAAGCCTTTGCCAAAGGACTTAAAGCATACTTCGAAAAACACCAGTACAACAACACTATTGGACGTGACCTTTGGAATGCACTCTCTGATGCTTCTGGAAAAGATGTCTCTAGTTTCATGGATACTTGGTTGGAGCAACCAGGTTACCCTGTTGTTAGTGCAGAAGTTGTTGATGACACTCTTATTCTTAGTCAAAAACAATTCTTCATTGGTGAACATGAAGATAAAGGGCGTCTTTGGGAAATTCCATTGAACACAAATTGGAACGGACTTCCAGACACACTCTCAGAAGAGCGTATTGAGATTCCAAATTATAGCCAGCTTGCTGCTGAAAATAATGGAGCTCTTCGCCTTAATACAGCAAATACGGCACATTACATCACAGACTACCAAGGACAACTCTTGGACCAACTCTTAGAGGAATTTGCTAACCTTGATACTGTAAGTAAACTTCAAATTTTGCAAGAACGTCGTCTTCTTGCTGAAAGTGGCCGTATCTCCTATGCAAGCCTAGTGGCTCTTCTTGATCTTGTCGAAAAAGAAGAAAGCTTCTTGATTGCGCAAGCTAAGTCTCAAATCCTCGCTGGTTTGAAACGCTTTATCGATGAGGATACAGAAGCAGAAGTGCACTACAAAGCTTTGGTACGTCGTCAATTCCAAAATGACTTTGAACGTCTTGGTTTCGATGCCAAAGATGGAGAGTCAGATGAAGATGAAATGGTTCGTCAAACGGCACTTAGCTACTTGATTCAAGCAGACTATCAACCAGCAGTCCTGGCAGCCGCAAGTGTTTTCCAAGCTCATAAAGAAAACATTGAAAGCATCCCCGCAAGTGTCCGTGGTCTTGTCCTCATTAACCAAATGAAACAAGAAAACAGTCTTACCCTTGTTGAGGACTATGTCAACGCATACGTCACAACAAATGATAGTAACTTCCGTCGTCAATTAACTCAAGCAGTTTCATACCTTAAAAATCAAGAAGGCCTCGACTACGTGCTAAGTCAGCTTAAAGACAAACATGTCGTTAAACCTCAAGACTTGTACCTTTGGTATATGAATTTCCTCAGCAAATCATTTGCTCAAGAAACCGTTTGGAACTGGGCAAAAGATAACTGGGATTGGATTAAGGCAGCTCTTGGTGGTGATATGAGCTTTGATAGCTTTGTCAATATCCCAGCATCAATCTTTAAAACGCAAGAACGTCTTGATCAATATATTGCTTTCTTCGAGCCACAAACAAGTGATAAAGCCTTGGAACGTAATATCTTAATGGGAATTAAGACAATTGCCGCACGAGTAAACTTGATTGAAAAAGAAAAAGCAGCCGTTGAATCTGCTCTTAAAGATTATTAATAAGAAAAACAAGCTTTCCATGAAGGAGAGTTTGTTTTTTTGTGTACAACAGTTTACATAAATATAGTTATGTATTCGAAGGAATAACAAAACAACTTTAGCATAATTAAATTTATGTAAACTAAAAACAACCACTCCAAATTGGAATGGTTAGGATAACTAATTATAAATTGTCTAGAGCATTTTTTTGTTCATCATTAACAATATGCGTATATAGATCGGTAACCTGAGTGGAAGCATGGCCAAGTTGGTGACTCACTAAAACTTGAGACTTGGTAGCATCATAAAGACGTGTTGCCAGAGTATGTCGAAGTTTATGAGGAGTCACACGTATCTTGAAATCCTGAGAATATTTGGCAACCATTTTTTCGATACTCGAAGCATCAATACGGTTGGGAACCCCTCGATATTCCGTTAAAAAGAGAGCAACATCTTGCTTTTCAGCCTTATAGCGTTTATCACGTATACTGAGATAAGTTTCAAGATAGGGTTTTGCAAAACTTGCTACATTAACTGAGTCACGTTTGCCACCTTTTCGAGTAACGTCGATGACCATCATTTTTAGATTGATATCTTTAAGATCCAAATTAACAGCCTCAGAAAGTCGAACACCTGAAGCCAGCAGCAAGGCAATGATAGCCAAATCACGTTCTTTATTCTTATAAAACGAAGATTTAGCGCGATTTGAGAGCTTGACTTCGTATTCATTTTCTACATAATCAAGGAATTCCATGGTCTCATCGCCTAGAAAGAGTTTCTGTTTGATATTCTCAGCACGTGCAGCTAGAGTTTCTTTTTTTTTCTTAGTAGAAACTTTTTTCATAACGTTACGATAGAAATACGGCTCACCGTCAGGATCCTCGACCTCCTCGGTTAAATACTTATAGAGACTAGATAGAGCTGAAAGTGTACGATTAATGGTCGTTTGAGAAACACCCTGTTTCTTGGAATAGGTATTCAAAGATGGACGTTCTCGTAGATAAAGGACAAATGACTCCATATCTTTTTTAGTTAGATTTTCCAAGGTTTTGATGTCAATTGAGGAAATATCATCAGCATCTGAAATACCTGACTCAATCAACCAGTCAAAAAAGCGTTTATATTCCTTAAGGTATTCGTATAAAGTCGTAAAAGAATACGGTACCGATAGTTTAGACTGATAATACTCAAGAACAAACCAGGGCATTAGAGATTTGTATTCCTCAATTTTTTCGAGTAAGAGTTCACGTTTCATTTGTTTTTTCTCCAAAGTTACTTAATAGAAGTATATCACACCCTTATCTTTCTTTCAAGAAAATTACAGTTTTTCGGAAAGATGTTATAAGATGTTTTTCACTTAGCGGCTTTATAGGTTTACTATTTTTAGAATAACCAAAAATTTTTTTAGAGCTAATTATTCTCAATTATGTACTTTATTTAAGTGAACACTGAAAATTTTAAAAGTTGTTCATCTACTGTAAAATGTACTTTATTTAAGTGAAAACTAAAAATTTTTCAAATGTACATTTTGATATTAAAAAAACACTTTAATATCAATTTATTGATTTAGAGTGTTTTTGGATTGTTTAATATATTTTAGCAAACTGAACGAAATGCTCTTGTTTTCTTCTTAAACCTTTACAGATTTTACAGGTTATTAAGTTACGTTTTTCATATTTGATTTTTTCATTGATTTTAAACTTATACCGATGATTTGGATCATCTTTACAAATCCACCATACAATTTTATTACTTTTCTCATCAATTTCTGTTGGCTTTGCTAAAAGAATATTATTCAGATAATCCCATTCGTTTAATAAATACTCATGTGTTGTTGCAAGATCGTTTAAACCTTTTAATACTTTATTGTTTCGACAATATGGACAACAAGATTTATTCATTAGAATTTTTTTCTTAACTGATTGCCGATATTCTTTGCTACATTCAGCACATTTCCACCATGCTCTATAATTTGAATTACACATTATAGAACTAGAGTCCCTGTCCCTGTCATTTAAAGTTGACCATTCCTTAATCAACCACGGGTGTGTGGTCGCAAGGTCGTTAAAGCCTTTTAATACTTTTGTTTTTCGACAGTAAGGACAAGATGTTTTACTAATTAACTTAGAACTAACAACCTGCTGGTATGTATTTGAACATACAGAACATTTCCACCATGCTTTATAGCTTGATTTGTTGGTTAAACAACTTAATTGTCGGTCATTCAAATTTGACCACTCTTTTATTAAGTGAGGATGAGTTGTCGCAAGGTCATTGATTCCCTTTATTAATATTCTATTGGAACAATAAGGGCAACATTTATCGTCTTCAGCTCTATTAGAAATTTTTGCCTTAAAGTTTCTGTGACATTTTCTACATATCCATTCAATTATATCGTTTGAATTAGAGAAAACATTATAAATGTCCCCATTAATATTTTCCAGCCATTCTGATTTTAAAAATGGTTTTTTGTAACCCAATGATTCTTCAGGTTTAGGTATCTTTTTATTACAGTAAGGGCAAATTTTCTTGAGTTCTCTATTGTTAATATTCGAAAATTTATCTAGAACAATACTTAGTTTTTCATTAAATTCTAAATTACAACAGTCGCACAACCAAATATATTTTTTATTTTTAGCTTCCGATAGAGTTATTTCATCAATTTTTTGGGTATTCTTGCTGCTCCAATAACTAGTTAGTTCAGGATGAATATCAGATATTGTATTATATCCCTTTAATGGTTGTTCATCATTACAATATGGACAGCTATCTATTACTTCTCTTCTTATTGGAATTGAACAAAGGTATTCGCCTTGACAAATAGAACAGTTCCACCAATATTTTTTTGTATCAATATGACTTAGAGCTAAGTGAACAGGGATATTATTTTTTTTACTCCATTCTTTCCGTAACCTTGGCGAATTATGGAAAATATCATTGTTAAAAACCAATTTATTCCAATCACAGTTCTTAGGACACGTTTCAAAATTACTATTCTCTAAGTTAGTTCTAGAAATCATTTCGACAGGGCTGCATTGAAACTGAATATTACAACAAGGACATTTCCAATTTAAAACATCAAATGATTTATGCCAGTATTCAGAAATAGATTTATCATTACTTTTATCCCAAAATTTCTCTAAATATGGATGAGTTTCTTGTAAAGTATTATACCCTTTTAACATTTGTTTATCACTACAATATGGACAACCTTCTTGGTGTCTTTTTACAACTGAGCATTCATATTCCCCATTGCATTTCATACATTTCCAAGTTGCTACTATATTAGACAAACAGTCAATCATATTTTTTTTAATATGATTTTTAACCAATTGGTCAAGAAGATGTTTATCTGTATAGCTGAGAGGCTTTACATTCACTTTTATAGCTGTGTCAAAAGTTGCTTCGCATTTCGTACAATAAAATCCATTCCTCTTAATTCTTGAGATCAACTTATCTATTGATAAATCAAAAAAATGCTTGCATTTATCACATTTCCATTTTCTGGGAATTGTAACATTATCACTGAGAGTTAATTTTTCAAATTCCAACTCGTTATAACCGCCTGAAAGATATATTTTTCCGAGGTTAGGGTATGCTTTATAAAAAGGTACACAATGTTTATATTCGTTACAGCCTGCATGAACAACTTTTTTGTTTAATTTTTTTGTTAATAATCTAGAAGTATTGGCTACATCTTTCCAACCAACATGACAAGTGGGACATTTAAAATGAAATAATCTCTTTGAAGTAAAGGTTAAATTTTCAATTTCGTTTTGAATCGATTCTATATTCTCATAATGAAAGTTTATGTACTCAAGAAAGTTGGGAAACCTATCAGATATTGCGTTTTCTCCTTTTACAAGCACTTCTCCAAGGTCGCATACAGGACAGATTTTTGTATGATTTAGGACTTGCTTGTAAGATTTTGCTACACTTGCTTTCCATTCGTACGAACAGTTAGGACATTTCCAGCTAACGTGTTTTTTACTAGTAATAGCGAGTTTTTCTATTTCTAATTTAATATTGCTATCAAAGTTCCAATATTTCAATAAAGCTGGAAAATCAGTGATGAAGTCTGACATTTTTTCCTCCTAATACTTAGTCTTATTATCCAGTAAGTTTTTAATTTCCAAAATCTTACTTTTGCTTGTTTTCTTCTCTTTATGAGTATGCTTTTCAAAAGATATTTTTGTGTCTGAAGTAATAACATTCTCACTAAGATACTTCTTAGTTACTAGTTGCTGATCAGATTTTAACAAGCCCTCTTCTTTTAACAATTCATTCGCAATATCAGGATACAAACTAGTTTTAAGAAGATTCCTTAACTTTTTGTTTTCCTCTAATAATTCTTTGTTTAACGCTGTCTGCTCCTTTATTTCAGCATTCTTTTCATTAAGTTGTGCTACCTCGTTTTTCAACTCTGAAACTCTTGTTTTGAGCTTACTGGTTTCTTCCTTATATTCTACTGCTGCTTCAGCAACTCTTTTATAATAATTGTTAAGTTCCATCAATGCTGATTTGATTGCTTTAGGGGTTCTATTGGTCATTAAGAAACGTTCTACATCTAGAGTTTTATACGTTATAACTGTTTGATAAGTGTCGTCTTCAAATAGTTCCAATCTATCATTAAGGGCTTGTCTAAATTCTTTGTTTCTTCTAATCGTTGTGTCTGCAACCTGCGGAAATCCGTTGCTTCTAAGGTAATTTCCAAACTGTGGAATTTTGAATAGTCTAGGATTATTCGAACAATGTTCCAGTAAATAATGTTCAAATAATAATAGCAATTCTTGATTATCAATATACTTCTTTCTAGCCATTTGAGAACTCCTGTAAGGATAAATGTTTTTCAGTTAGATATTCTTGATAAGAACGACTAACTGTTTTAAGTTTTAATAATGCCTCACCAATATCTTCTATATTCCCCTTTCCTTGTCGAACTCTTTTTATAGCTTCATCTACAATTAAAGCTTCCTCGTCGATTGATTTCTTAAAGGAATTATCCATAGAGAAATAATCTTTTCCAGCTTTTCTGTAAAATGGACAACTAGTACAAGCACCAAGCTCTGCATGTGAGCTAATGACTTTAAGACAGTCTGAATAATCACCTTCCGCAAATCGAGGTGAATAACATCTGCCCTTATTATCAAGAGGAACATAGTTTTTATTAATGGTGTATTTATGTTGAGTTTTACTTATAGCGTAAGACGTCTGAGAGTTTGTTAATTTACGATAAAGCTGATAGCTCCTACATTCAATAAACTGACTCAGATTTGAAAAATAATGTGAAGATGTTGTGACACTATCATGTCCAGCTAAGAGCATTGCTGTTACTGGACTAGCTCCTTCTGCTATCAGATTGATCATTGCAATGTGTCTCGTATCTCCAATATGAATGAAATTAATTTCATGATCTTCTAATTGATTTGGGGAATTGATATGATGGACAAAATACCCATACTGTTGAGATACAATCTCATTAAAGAAATATTTTAAAATTGTATTTAAGTTACTGTACGTCAAGAAACGGTTTTTAGTACCAGCAATACGTTTCCATTTTCGATAATGAGAGTCTGTCACAAATAGGGTATCTAACTGTGTAGATGATAAGTCTTTGGTTAGCTCTAAATAATTTAAAATCTCACTCGCAAGCTTAAATGGTACTTCGTAAGTTGTTAAATAATAATCCTCTGAAATTTTATGGGATACTCCCTTGTCTTTTCCTTTTAAGTTATTTCGTCTGAGAGTTAAGTAATAATTTCCGTTTTTTTCTGTGAGACAATTTCTCTGAGTGAGCAAAAACTCCCTTGGTCTAAGCGGTACTACTGCTGTTATTTGCCACCATAAGTAAAGAGGGTAGTAAAACAATCTTTCTTCATCTGATAATGGTTTAACCCAATAGTCGTTTAAAATATCATTAAATAAAAAATAGGATTGAAATTGGGCTAACTTTCGCTTTTTTTTAGTGTTAAGTTGATAACTAACATTTAAAAGTTCATCTAGTTGCTCAATCAGTTGTGTTAATTCGTTACTCTCTAAACATGGTAGTGTAGAAAGAAAATCTATACATACTGAGGGGTTGGAAATCTTCATATTTGCTAACGAGAAGACTTCGTTCACTTTTATTTCTTTGACTAATTTCTTTATATCTCTTAAAAAGGCTTGGAGTGTGATTAAAACATGATGTTCCATAGATAGCACTATAAAACTCTTTAAGTAGATGACAAAATCATCAAAAGATAATTGAAATACTTGTTCATAAAACCTTTTATATTGAAATTTATTCAAGTTAAAAATGAAGCTTACGTTAGAATATTCATTAGTTGTTGCCCATCTATTTTCTTCAAAATTGGTGGTTAGGATAATCCCTTTTTCAACATAGTCTTGAAAACATTCTTTTGCGCTCTCAATCATATTGTCATCAAACAGGACAATTTCATTTACTTTACGAAATAATTTTAATTGATTATTCAACTGACTAACTCCTTGATAATATCCTCATAATCAGATAATACAGCTTCGCCATACTGTTCTGATAATGCTTCTAACATTTCTGTAAGGCATGGTTTAATCTGCTGCTCAAGAATGGCTCGAACCTTTCCTCGTTCAAGTTCATTCTTTAATTTTTGATATTGTTTATTGAGACGATTAAACTCACCAATTAACAAAAGTAAGGTAGATTTTGTTTGTAATTCATACTGGCAACCGACACAATGTTGACGGTCATCATAGGGGCATAGTTTACCTAACGCAGATAAGAGACACATACTTTCTCCCTGCTTAGAGAAAGCCTCTCCGTTGCCAATTCGATGACAGATTGTCAGTAATTGTTCAGGTTCAACATTGTTTTCAACTAGAGTTTTTAAAGCTTGTTGAGAGCGCAAATCAGCCCTAACGCTCAATTCCAACGTTTTTTCAATTTCAACTGGCGTTAAATCTAAACTTTTTATCATTTTTGTTTGTTGACTTGGACTTAATTCTTTATACTTTCCTCTAGTTACAATGGTCAAGAGCATAGACGGAATCATGGATAATACGCCTCGTTCAAATAGCTCTTTTGCAACCATTTCAGGTTTTAGTTGTCCGAGTTGGGCATCTTTTAGATACGTTGTTGTAGTTTGTGCAAATTCATTAAAATCCCCTTTATGGCTACGAGCTAATGCTGCTAAAAAATAACCTTTAATATTCAGTTCTGACTTTTCTTCAAGAACATCATCTGCTAACATTGCGACAGATTGTAAGTAGGACTTGTTTGCAGAACGACTACTAAAGTTACGCTCTAAAAATAAATTTCCGATTTCCTCCCCCATATAACTAGTAATCTTTTCATAAGTTTTAATTTGTCTGATCAATGGATTTTCTGCATTGTATGGTATTTGAAGTTGGAAATGTGCTTCACAGATAGCCAATAACGTTCCAATAAGAACCTGACAACTTTCTGGGACGTGAAACTTTAGCTGAGTAACGTTAGAAGCGTTTTTGGTTTTATTAGGTGTTAAGTTTAAATAAGTCAATCTTGTTGTAATACTTAGTAAAGTCCTTCTAGCTTCACTACTACTCCAAGTTCCATCTACTACTGCTTCTAAAACTTCTAATGGTTCTCTTGTTAATTTAGGATGTCCTAATCTTTCTAAGTCTGTTGATCTTAGTGCGCAAATAAAATGTAACCCTAGATACAACCATGTATCTGCATAGTTTTTTGAATTTGCTGCTTTAGACAACATATCATTTTTTATGATGTAGTCCTCGTTGAATAGGTAATACATTAATTCAAGGTATTCATCTAATTCATACGCTCCATTTGCACTCTCAATCGTGTAACGCTTCGTCATTTCAAAACTTACTCGATAACGAGTAATGCCTTTATTGAGTAGCCATTTGATAAATTGAATGAGGATATTGCCTTGTAATTTCGTGAGAGCTTCTGTTGCTACTTCTACTAACGTCTCTACCTCAGCATCACTATATAGAAACAAATCTTTTGTTAAGTAGTATGCTAAAAAATCAAGCAGATAAAAACGATTTGTTTCACTCAGCTTTTCTTCTTCAGCAAATTGTACGAATAATTCACTTGTAGAAGGAAATTTTTTTGAAAAGATTCCTTCCATACTCTTAATTCCAGGAGGTGTTGTTAGATAGTCTTTGATGTGATTTTTAAGAACTTCAGCATCTTTTTCCGTAATAGTATAATCATCAAGATTTATAGACACACCAAACCATTCATTGTCTAGTAAGAATCCACTGACTTTCTCACGGTGTTTTATTGTAGCAGCACCTAACTCGACTAATATTCTTTCAAGATAACTTTTTAAATCTACTACCAACAGCTACTCCTTCTAGTGTTCACCAAATAATTTTTCTGCTTGCCAGTTCATATAATCAAAAACACCATTGTTCACCTGACCATACTGTTTTGCAATTTCTCCTTTATTTTGTAAATATACCCAAGCACTTTCTGGTGAATTGTCCCCTCTAGCGGACATCAGCTCACTAACTTCATTAACGCCTGACAACACTAATTGAGTGGTGTACCAGTGCCTAAAGATATGGGGTGAAATATTATTTTCTTGCAAGAGTTGACCAAAAAAGACAACCTCTGGGTCATCAGATTTAAGAAATATTGGTATCATTTCTTCGCGAATAATCTTACGAAATCGTTGATAGTACACATCGTATGATAATGCTTTGCCCTGCTTGTTAAGGTTTAATGGACCAAAATCTTTCTCATACTTTTTACCCTCTAGATAACTCATATAGTCATTATAAGTGTCTAAAAAGACCTCCAAGAAGATATAAGGCACAGCTTGAAGTCTTTCCTTTTTAATTCGTCCAGTTGGCTTTAAATCACTTCTAAGGGGCATTTCTTTTCGCAGATCAATCTCAATCTTAAATACTTGATTATCACTTTGGTGAAATAAGATACCTGCTCCCAAAGGACTATCTTCACGTCTTACATTACATGCTTCTGATGGTCTCAAACCAACAAATGCTCCCAAAGCAACAACCATAAGTAAATCCTTGTGATATTGAGCAATGTGAGCAAAGAGCATTTCAAAGGCGCTGTTTGGCATATCTCTAAAAATTGACTTCTGTGCGTTGCTATCATCAACAAATATCTCAAAATTCAGTTCTTTCCGTTTAATGACTCTACCTCGTCTATTAGTGAATGTATTGATAGAATAAAGGTCTTCTGGCTTCAAATTAGCCTTTCCTTTTCGTTCATTCAAGTATAGAGTTAAAAAATCAAGAACTGCATTTACACATTTTTCGACTGTACTTTTCTTTCTATTTTTTCTATCTTCTGGCAGTTGTGCAACACCATAAAGTATAAAAAACTCCTTGACCATTTCAAAAGTTAGTTGATCAAGATTATTCAACCCAACTGTTCCAAATATATAGTTCAAAAACTTAACAACGTATGAAAAACGTTTGTTTCCATCGTCTGAGATAGACTTAATTTTTGCGGTAGATTTTACATATCTATGAAAATCAGTGAATTGTAATGTGCCATCATCATGTTTGAGTGCAATCAATTGCTTTGTAACGATATTATTATCACCTAGAATCAGCGAATGTTTATATACAACAAATCTCATGCTACCTCCTTGTTTATTATGACTGAAGGTTCTGACTGTGTTTTATGATGTCAATACACAAAAAAACGATCAAGTCAGTACCATTTTCCTTTGTGCTCTAACTGCATAAAGGGAATATCGATGAGTACTTTCATTGATCGTTATTATTATTTAAATTAATTCAATAATAAAAGTAACTTCATCTAAGTAATAAGAGCAATTAATTAGCTCAGCAACAACGATAACCACAGCAAATCCTTCTAAACAATGAAAGGAATATCCGCCGTGGCTATCTATTTACTTTTGTTATTTTACTTCTGTAAGTTACTTTTGTTATTTTTACTTTTTCTGTATTATATCATATTTTGATTAAATTGTCATCTGAGAAAGTGATTTTAAAAAAACTGGAAATTTTTTCAATTGTATATTTTGACAATAAAAAACACTTTTATGTCAATTTAATGATTTTAGAGCGTTTTTAGCTTATTTGATTTTAAAGTTGTCGTCTATTCCTCAGAATTACTTGAAGAAGTAAAAGTAACTAATAATGTCAAGTTATTTATTGGAAAATGAAAAAAGCCTTAAAATCAAGGCTTTTCTATACTTTCACAAATAATCCTAATAAATTTCCATTCAATTTCTTCTAAGCATCTTTTCTAAAAATTAAATTGACAATCTCATCTTCTGAAAAGCCTAGCTCACCAAGTTTTTCAAACAAAATTTTAACTAGCTTGTTAGATTCTTGATATCTTATCTCTTTTATTTCTTGCTCGCTTGCTATGACAAAATATCCTAATGTTCCACAGCTAGTAACCAAATTCTGTTCTTCAAGAACTTTCATTGCTTTTTGGACAGTTGCCGGATTACACTTCTCGTTTTCTGCTAATTTCCTTATTGAAGGAATTTGTTGTTCAGGTGCATAATCACCTCTTAAAACCTTCGTTCTTAATTTTGATGCAATTTGTAAATATAGATGGTGTTTCATTTAATCTTTTTATTATCACTTTCCCTAACAAACTTCCAATATGCGGAATAGGGGATTACTGTAGCTAGTAGAAGATAGTATTTATTTGCAAACATATCTGCTACTCCTTTTGCATTGAAATGAATAGGAACTTTCTCAGGGAGAAACCCACAAATAATGACTATGATGACCATCATTCCCAACAAAACCAAAATATCTTTTAACAGTCTATTTTTCATCTTATTTTCCTCCTTTAACTAGATAAAATTTAACTTGGTCATTTTTATATAAACTCTAAACGAAATAGCCAGTAAAATTACTGATACTGCTTGCAAAACAAATATAATCGGAAGATTAAAAAACCAATTAAGCAAAATAGGCGTAATAAGCGTAATCATACTAATAATTCCAGTTACAATAACAGGAAGACTTTGTTTGACAACTATCATCTCACTGTCCCAATCATAGTTAGGATATTTTTTATTTAATGAAATTCCGATTACCATTATAAAAAGGGAGTAACATATAGGAACAATAACTAGATTCATAACTTGAATAGGATTCATATCAAGTTTCAGCATAAATACAGATACAGAAATCATATATCCAATCAAATGAAGTGTAAGGTTGACAGCAATCTTAGCATTTAAAATCGTTTTCACTTCAACTGGAGAACTTTTCAAAATCCAAATATTTTTACCTTCTAAAGATATAGATGAAGCTGCTGGACAACTGAGTGAAAGCATAGATGCAATAAAGACGGGAGCTAAGTTTGAAAGATACTCATTTATATTTTCAATTCCTGCTGAATTTCCTATTTGACCTACAGAATTAAACAGGAAACATATACTAAAGACACATAAAAGAATCACTCCAAGCCCAGCATTCAAGACTGCCATATAAGAACTTAAAAATCGTCCAAGCTCTTTTTGATACAAGGAAAAAAATACCGATTTTCTTTCATAAGATACTTTGTCATTAGCATAACTTGATTTTGTATTGGCAAGTGTATTAAGTAGTCCATACTTCAACGAAGCAATTTTGACAAATAGATAAAAGACGACTATTGAAAGAACTATATAAAATCCCATCCCATAGTACATTGGAAAATTGTAGTATGACATAAATAGTCTAGAAATTGGATACAGTCCAGTAATTTGCTTAGCCAGAGTAACCCCAATACTACTTTCATCACCTGATTGCAAAGCTGATAATGCAAAATATCCAATTATACCTAGCATTGCAAATGAAAAAATAAGAGAGATAACATTTTTTCTTTTAAAAAAAGATGAAGCGACAACAATAACGAGTCCCATGCATGTCGCTATACACATGGGGATCAAAGGGGCAAAAATTATAGAAGTAAAATACAATATAATCTGTAGGAGGTTTAAACTTCCGTTCAAGCCCCATATAATTCCACCCGGAAGCATAAACATCAAGCCTATTAAAAAATTCAATAAGTACATAAACATGAACTTGCTGGTGATAATATACGAACTTTTAACAGGTAAGGATTGGAGAATTTCCATATCTCGACTGCCAAATAAAATGCCATTCGAATAAAATACTGTCAAAAATAATATTGAAAAACTTGATACAGAGACCATATATGCTGGAATCAAGTTCTGCTGTCCGACGTGGACCAATGTTTTCGCTGTTATTATATTGTAAACAAAGCAAAATAAGGAAAGAGTTATTATGCCAAAACTCGCAATAGCCATTGAACTTTGTTTTTTATTTCGTGAATCTCTAATCTCGTTAATAGGAAAGAAATTAATCAATTGGGCTTTAAGCAGTATCCAAATGTTACTCATTGTCCTGCACCTCCATGAAAAATGCCTCCAATGATTCATCACCTTTGACGTCTCCTGTATTGCCACTTGCAATTAACTTTCCATTTTTGATAATGGCAATCTTGTTACATAATTTTTCCGCAACATCCAATACATGGGTTGAAAAGAAAATAGCACCTCCATCTGAAACACACTCATGCATAATTTTCTTTAGTAGGAAAGTTGCTTTGGGATCTAGCCCAACAAAAGGTTCATCTAAAATCAACAGTTTGGGAGAATGTACAAGTGCAGAAATAATGGCTGTTCGTTGCTTCATTCCATGTGAATATGAAGAAATAATCCCCGAAAGATGCTCAGTCATATCAAATAAATCACCGTATTTTTGTATTCTCTCCTTGCGTAGTTTTGTAGGAATTTCAAACAAGTCAGCAATAAAATTAATATATTGAAGTCCTGTCATATGTTCATACAAATCTGGATTATCTGGGATATACGCCATCATTTTTTTACAAATAACAGGTTCTTCTTTAATAGAATGACCGTTAATAATTATACTTCCGTCTTCAAAATCATGGATACCGACAACTGCCTTTATCGTTGTCGTTTTGCCTGCACCATTTGCTCCAATAAAACCATAAATATCTCCAGGCTGTACTGAAATAGATAGGTTATCCACAACCTTCTTATCCCCATAACTTTTACTAAAATTCTTTATCTCTAACATATTTTCACCTCTATTGACAATTTGTCAGTCATATTTTGAAATAATACCGATAGCTTGTTTTGATTTAGCTATCGGTACATAGTTCTCTTTACAAACATTCTATCTTTTTTTAATTGCTAAAGAGTCCTTTTGTATTTAGATTTTGTTCCAGCATTATCTTAAATGCATTCAAGTAATCTTTGACAGTTTCTTTCTTTGAAGTTTTTATACCTATGTTATTTGAAACAAAAACATAGGCTGTCATCAGAAATTCTGCTGTTTCTGATGGATATTTTACAGAAAATACTTTTTCTGAGATGCCTTGATTTATTATCCTCTCAAAATATATAGTCAGTTTTTCAATGAGCTTATGAGACAACTTATCTAACATATAACGATTTTCTTCAAGATCAACCGTCTTTTGTAACTCAGTTCCTTCTGCTGAAACGTTATCTGTAGTGATTATTGTGGCATCTATAAAGGCTCTTATTTTTTCAATAGCAGTTTTGTCATCATCATTGACAATCACGTGAATATCTCTCAATAATTTCTCTGAATAACGTTCTACAAGACAATACAGAATATCTTCTTTGTTCTTAAAGTGATAGTATAACAAACCTCGTGATATATTTACCTTATCGACTATATCCTGAGTTGTTGTGTTCGCATATCCTTTCTCCATAAAGAGGAGCATAGCAGCATCCATAATCTCAGCCCGTCGAATTTCCGGATCTTTTACATCTCGCATTTTATTCCTCCTGTTTATAAATTATACTACTCTACTGACAAACTGTCAATTATAAAATTACCTTTTTGAGGATACCAAAAAAAACCTTGACACCAAGGCTTTTTCGTCAACATTTTTTCTAAGTTCGTACAAGCAGTGATGCTGCCTCAACGTGGGTTTTAGAGGACTAAATGGAGTCTGAATTGCCTGATAGAGATGTAGTATTGATTAAGCAATCAACAAATAATGTACAAAACAAAAATAAAGTACATTGCTTAATGAGTGTACTTTATCCTTCTAATTCAGTTTTATCAATGGTTTAGCTCTAGTTAAGTCGATTAGTTAAATGAATTTAGACTATTGCTTTTTATAACGACTATAAATTGTATGCTCAATGCTATAATTTATCTTCCGAATCTACTTCTTCATAATTTATCGGAATTAAAGCAACTTCACTGCTTAGAGTAGATTGTTTTTCATTTTCACTTATTTGAATGGCATTTTTGAGTGAAAAAATAACTTCTCTTACAAGATTTAATAAATCTAATGCAAACTCTTGAAGTTCAGATTCAGTTAGATACAGTCTGGTTTCATTATTATCTTCATTATCTTCACTTCCATTAAAAATATTCAATGTTATATTCGTAAATCTATGCTCTAAATAATTTCTAATAATTTTCAATCGCTTTGAGTTTGGATTAGCTGTTAAAGAATTATCACCATTATCAAAATCTTTCTCTATCCAAAATATAGATGACAGACCAATATTCTTATCCAACATTTTATTTAAATCACTATTTGATCTCCAAATTGAATGGAAATTTACTTTTCGAGTTTCAATTTTTAAAGAATAATATTCATTTATAAACATAGCTACTTTATCTAATAATGAATATAGTGTTTTAAAAGATGCTTTTAATCCTTCAACTCGGATAGAGTATTGTACGTAGTCTAGACAATCAATAAGATCAACATTCTCGTCAGCATAATGAACCGAATCACTCTCAATGCTATTAAAACAGAGATAACGGGCATAAACATATTCTTGCTTAATTTGATTAAACATAGAAATATATTTGTTTAAATCTTTATCCGATTGAAATAATAAACTTGGTAGTAAAAGATTATCATCATATCTATTTATATCGTCAGCTTGTAAGTCATTAAGTGGATTAAGATACAGCCCGTTGTTCCAACACCATTCACGATACTTTTGTGAATTAGGATTATAATCGATTGTTTTACAAGAACATTCATCTATATCTTTATAATCAAGATATTGTTCGTAAAGTTCAATAAATCGCTTTTCTGCATAATCAACTCTGTTTGGATCTGAAACAGTTATGCTTGTTTCTATTAAATTTTTAATTTTTTTAATAAAGTGGAGGTGTTCGTTATCATTCAAAAAATTACGATAATGATCTAGACAAATAGCTAAGTTACCACTAGCCATTGTGAATCTTGGATTGATTTGTATACATTTACAATACATCTTAATAGCTAACTGCTTTCTACCACAAGCATCTAATAAATTTGCGTAATTAGTGTAAAGTGAACATAATAATGGGAAAACAAACCTACTGTTCTCAGAATTTATATCAACTTTATTTGAAATTTCTATAGCTTTTCTAAAGTAATAAATTTGTTGAACTGTAAAATCGGTATCTATGTTGAAAACTAAGTTATCACTTAGTTCAAATATATCAGCGTATGCTGTCCCAATAGAATAAAATAATTGAATTTTGGAAATATCATCAATAGTGTTTTCCATATTTTTTCCAAATTCTATTAGTCTATGGATTTCCTTTATATTTTTATGTTTAAAAGCATTATCGAAATCCATTGACAATTTAAGTACACTATGATTAATTGGATTATTTGTTAACATCTTCACCCCAAACTAAATATTTCGATTTTAAATTTGATTTTCCTTTATTTTCCTGTTCTTCAACTAACATATCAGATAAAAACTCTTTTATCATGTCCCAATTAAAATTCTCTTTAAATCCTCTACTACCATCAGAAGGAACATTTAATGAAAATGTTGCAAATACGGTTTCACAAGTTCTTCTTGGAAATTTTGCTAAGTAAGAATCAAAAAATGAATTTGAATACCTATAATGATGGCTATGAATAAAGTCTTTCCATGTATTTAGCATAGTCTCTTCGTCTATAATATCTATTACGGAAACTTCTTCAAGTGGTCGGTCTTCAATATTTCTCCATGCTTTTTTCATTAAATTAACAGCATCTACATCGCTCTTAGGAGCACTGTATCCAAAAATAGTTAACATATATGAATGATCGACAAAGTAATCTAATGCTTTCCAACACCAATTTATGTATCCATCGGAAGAATAGTCTTTGTTTTTTACGGGATACAATAATTTTGTTGGATTTAAATTTTTATAACATGTTGGGCAATAGTAATCTACTGTTCCAAACTCAGTATGTTCTTCACAAAAACCGACAGCTACATTCCCATGTAAACAAAGAATTTGTGGCAGGTTCAGAGTAATTTTTGAACAGCGAACATAAGCTTGTATAAGTAAAGGGTCCCAATTAAACGTAGCTATGCAATCTTTATTAGTTAAACTTAATATTAAAAGATCATAAATTGTTGGTTCATCAGGTAACTCCAACGAAGCAAAATAATCATAGAGTCTTTCTTCTAGCTTCCTAACTATTTCAGAGCACTCTTCTCTCTCAAATAATTCTGAATAGATATCTTCCAAATTTTCGCTCTTTGTCTGTAATTCAACACCGGCAAGAATTTCTTCTAAATTAAGTTTTTTTAGCAATCCATTCATAACTGAAGAGCTTTTCCCATTTTTATCACCATCTGGAATTGCTGCAATAGTAGCACCAGCGCCTAGAATAACTGTATGCGATCTCATCTCATTTCTCCTGAAAGTCTTTTGACACTATTATACCACTGTATCTACTTTATCTATGCTTCAAATACTATTATTATAGCCATAAATATTTTAAATAAAATGCACAATTGAACCGTCACTCCTTCTACTGTTACTTGAGTAAAAAATGTACAAATCAATTTCTTAGATTTGATTATATGATGCACTATAAAACATACAAAATACCACTCCAGAATAATGTACAAAACAAAAATAAAGTACACTCCTTAAAGAATGTACTTTATGCTTCTAATTCAGTTGTATCAATTGTTTAGCTCATGTTAAGTCAATTGTACACAACCTTTTAGTTTTAGGTTTACTATTCAGATATACACAACACCACACTAAATCAATCATAAACCAATTTTTGAAAATATCTTTATTGTTCTTTGACTTTGAAAAATCTTTATAACGTATTTTTTACTTATAGAATTTTTCCCAAGAAAAAACAACCTGGAGTTTTCCAGATTGTTCAAACAATGATTAAGCTACGATAGCTTTTGCAACCTCCTCGGTTGTCATACGTGAGAAATAATGTGTTGTGTCAATGGTTTTAAGTTTAGCCAAGACATCTTCGTACTCGTAAGGTACACCGACCAGCAACTCTTCAATATCAGATACATCCCCGATACCAAAGAAATCTCCGTAAATCTTAACGGATTTAATAATTGAATTCTCAACATTGGCGTAAGTTGAGATCTTACCAGCTGGGTAACGAACGTTACGCTCTACTGTGTATTCTGGTGATTGACCGTATGTCCAGTCCCAAGTATTGAATTGCTTCTCATAAGACTCTTGGATTTTAGCTAATTCATCCTCAGAAAGGACGTATTCAGTCATATCAGGGTAAAATTCCTTCATTTTTTCCAAGATATTATCTGAGAATTCATTTACAGTGATTTTTTCTGGCAATTCGTCTACGATGTTTGTCACACGAGCACGTACAGATTTAACACCTTTTGATTCAATTTTGTCTTTGCTGACTTTGAGGGCTTGGCCAAGAACGGACATATCAACGTCAAAGAGCAAGCAACCATGGTGCATCATACGCCCTTTATAGTATGCTTGAGCATTTCCACAGAACTTTTTACCATCGATTTCAAGGTCATTACGGCCAGTAAACTCAGCCTTAACTCCCAAATCAGCAAGTGTTGCGATTACAGGTTGAGAGAAAGTCTTAAAGTCAAATGCCCCTTCATCTGCCTTATTAGAGATGATAGTATAGTTGAGGTTATTCAAATCGTGATAAACAGCGCCACCACCAGACAAACGACGAACGACCTTAATACCATGAGCATCTGTATATTCTTTGTTAATCTCTTGAATGGTATTTTGGTGTTTACCAACAATGATAGCTGGACGGTTAATCCAAAGAATGAACAGTTCATCTTCATTCACCAATTCACGAAAGGCATAGGCTTCCAAGGCAATATTATAGGCAGGATCATTTGATGTGTTTACAATATATTTCATGAGGTCTCCTCTTGTAATGTGATACTTATATTATAAAGTAAAACGGTGACAAAGTACACGAAGACGCCTTAGGTATAAGGATTTTCATGATATAATAGTAAAAAATATATGGGGAGTTTTGGAATGATACAAAATCCTAGTAAATTAAGTCTCTTTTTCTCGAGACTAACCAATAGAATAAATAAAAAGGTCAAAATAGCATTTGCTCTGCTTCTTTTTGTTGCTCTTGTAATGTTTCTCTATAATGCCTACCAAAGAGCTTATAAGCCTTATCTCTACGATAAAAACAATTACTATTACAAGGCCTATAATTACAGCGTTAAGAAGATAATACCTCAAAGAAAAGTTGTCAAAGATATTGAGATTGAGGTCCTACACTTCGGAAAAGACGATTTCCCTGATAATCTGTCTACATATAAGGTCGGCCATTATATCGATAAAGGCATTGATCCCCGCAGACTTCTATTGCATATCACTTTTACTGATAAGACCAAAATCACTTTACCATTTGGACAGGTGACTTCTACTGAAAACTTTTTCGACCGTTATGAACGCTATTTTGACCGTAAAGTTTTTGAGGTTGGTCCGGGTTTTGATGAAGAATGGTTTTCGAATGCAGAGAATTACAGACAAATGATTCAGCGTTTCCCTGGATTACATGATAAAACAATGGATGCTGACTTCGAGTTATATCTAAGGGACTTCCTATTTATGATAGTTCCTGGTGATACCCTCTACCAAACTGGGGCTGTGAAAGATGGTGTCAGTGAATACCACTTTCAGTTGAAAAATCCTAAATCAGGAAAAATGCAGAGCTATATAATCTACGGAAATGAAGGAGACATCCCACTCTGGGATTGGCAGGCTCCCTTTGTTACCTTTGATAAGGATTTTGCTAACAAAGAAAGAATTCAGGAATTCTTCGATGACTACGATATTAGAGAGTATGGAAATTATTGGAATGGCATCTACCATATACAATTCCCTCACTTAAATTCATTTAGAGGTGACAGGTACAACTTTTATAAAATGGCTTTTTACTCAGATGAATTTACAAATTTTCCACTAAGCCTCGATTTAACAGGGAAGAGCGAGGATTTTAAGATTACCATTACAGATTCTTACCTACAAGAAAAATCCAGAACTGCAAAAGATGAAATCCATTATCTAAAATACTCAACATCTAAAACTTATGATTCATCAAATAAAGAAGAATATATGAATAATATATTGAATTATCACTCATAGGTAACATAACATTATTTATGTAAACACAGCTAATTTATCTATTGGCTGTGTTTTTTTCATGCAAAAAAACAAGACCATTTCTGATCTTGTTCTTCTTCTATGCAACTAGATTATTATTTTGTGTGCCAGATGTCTTTGTCATACTGTTCGATTGTACGGTCAGATGAGAAGAATCCTGCTTCAGCAATGTTGTAAACAACTTTTTTGTTCCATGCATCTTGATCTTCGTAAGCTGCATATACTTCTTCTTTCTTGTCGATGTATTCAGCCAAGTCGATCAGTGTCATGAACCAGTCTTTAGAGATAAGTTCTTTGTGGAGACGTTCCAAGCGTTCTTTATCTCCAACTTTAACGAGGTCTTCGCTTACGATAAAGTCAACAGCTGCTTTGATGTTAGCATCTTTTTCGTAGTAATCACGTGATACATAACCTTCTTTTTCATAAAGGTCAATGATTGTATCAGAGTCTTTACCAAATGTGAAGATGTTTTCTGGTCCTACCAATTCAGCAATCTCAACGTTGGCACCGTCCATTGTACCAAGTGTAAGGGCACCGTTAAGCATGAATTTCATGTTACCTGTACCTGAAGCTTCTTTAGAAGCCAATGAGATTTGTTCTGAGATATCTGTTGCTGGGATAAGGTGTTCAGCAACTGTTACGTTGTAGTTTTCAACCAAGTGAACGTTGAGGTATTTGCTTACTTCTGGATCATTGTTGATAAGCTCAGAAAGTGACAAAATCAAGTGGATGATATCTTGAGCAATAACGTAGGCAGGAGCTGCTTTACCACCAAAGATGATAGTGATTTTACGTTTTGGAAGGTTTCCTTTTTTGATTTCCAAGTATTTGTGGATGACATACAAAGCGTTCATTTGTTGACGTTTGTATTCGTGGAAACGTTTGATTTGAGTATCAATGATTGAGTTTTCATCAAGATCGATACCTTTGTTGGCTTTAAGATAACGTTTAAGTGACAACTTGTTATCATATTTGATTTGAGCCAAACGTTTGTGAACTGCTGGATCATCTGCAAAGGCAGCCAATTTTTCCAATTGAGTTGCGTCAGTAAGGTAACCATCACCAATCAATTCTTTGATGTAGTCAGCAAGTTCTTGGTTTGAGAATTCCAACCAACGACGGAATGTAATACCGTTTGTTTTGTTGTTGAAGCGTTCTGGGTAAAGGTCGTAGAATGGTTTCAACTCAGAAGATTTAAGGATTTCTGTGTGAAGTGCTGCTACACCGTTAACGCTTGTAGAGAAGTGGATATCCATGTGTGCCATGTGAACACGGTTGTCTTTGTCAATGATTTGAACACGTGGATCTTCGAATTTTTCACGAATGATAGCATCCAATTTCTTGATGATAACAACAAGGTGTGGAACAACTTCTTCAAGGTAGTCAAGAGGCCATTTTTCAAGGGCTTCAGCCAAGATAGTGTGGTTTGTGTAACCAACCATTTTGCTTACGATTGCTACTGCTTCATCAAATTCAAATCCATGTTTTTCTGTCAAAAGACGGATCAATTCTGGAATTACCATTGATGGGTGAGTATCATTGATTTGTACGTAAGCGTAATCTGGAAGATCGTGAAGGTTAGATCCACGTTCGATAGCTTCGTCAATCAAAAGTTGAGCAGCATTTGATACCATGAAGTATTGTTGGTAGATACGCAAGAGCTCACCTTTACGAGTTGAGTCATCTGGGTAAAGGAAGAGTGTCAAGTTCTTTTGGATTTCGTCTTGATCAAAAGTGATTCCTTTATCAATCAAATCGTAGTCCACACCATTGATGTCAAAGAGGTTAAGGTAGTTCTTAGTTTCTTTCTTATAACCCAAGATATCCAAACGATCCAAACGTGATTTCAATGTGAAGTTTTTGAATGGAACATCATAAGAGATATCAGTTGGTACCAACCATGATTGATCTTCAATCCAGTAGTTTGGTTCTGCATCTTGTTTGTTGTCTTTGAAGACTTGTTTGAAAAGACCACAGTGGTAGTTAAGACCAACACCTTCACCGTTGATGCCAAGTGTTGCCATAGAGTCGATGAAACATGAAGCCAAACGACCCAAACCACCGTTACCAAGAGATGGTTCTGGTTCAACGTCTTCAATTTCGCTGATTGATTTACCAGCAGCATCCAATTCAGCTTTAACATCCTTGTAGATGCCCAAGTTGATCAAGTTGTTAGACAAAAGTTTACCGATCAAGAATTCAGCTGAGATGTAGTAAACTTTACGTTTGCTATCGTTTTTTGGTTTTGGAGCAGCTGCTTCTTTTACGAATTCCAACAAAAGATAGTAGATTTCTTCGTTTGAAAGGTCCTTAAGATTTTTGTTTTTTGCTTCAACATATTGTGTAAATGTAGCCATTTTAGTTATTACCTCGATTATATCTTTCTGTAATGTCTGTCAAAAATTCTTTCTTGTCGACAGTAATTTCACCCGGAAGCATACGCCATTTCCAGTTTTCACCAACTGTGTTAGGGAAGTTTGTACGGCTATTTTCAGGTTTATCAAGAATATCCTGCATAGTCGCAATAGCTGTGTTGCTTACTGTAGCAAAGAGTGTTCGAAGGAGAGCACGTGTAATTGGTTCACCTTGACGACGGTTAATGTAAGCATCAGTGTAATCACGTTGCTCTTGCGTCAAGTTGTCGTACCAACCGTTGATTACTTCGTTATCATGTGTACCTGTGTAAGCAACTGAATGTTGTGTGTATACGTGTGGAATATCAATGCTGTTTCCAGTAGTATCGTAGAAACCAAATTGAACAATCTTCATTCCAGGGTATCCACAGTCTGCAAGAAGTTTACGTGTCTTATCATCAATGTTACCAAGGTCTTCGGCAATGATTTTAAGATCACCCAATTCTTCTTTGACCACTTTGAAGAGGTCATAACCAGGTCCAGGAACCCATTCACCATTTTCAGCAGTTTCATCTCCACCAGGAATTTCCCAGAAGTCAGAGAAACCTTTGAAGTGGTCGATACGCAAGTAATCATAAAGTTTGAATGATTCTTGAATACGGAATACCCACCAAGCATAGTTTTCTGCTTTATGTTTATCCCAAGCATAGATTGGGTTACCCCAAAGTTGACCAGTTGCTGAGAAGTTATCTGGTGGGACTCCGGCAATGTAACGTGGTTTACATTCAGCATCTAGTTTGAAGAGGTGTGGTTGTGTCCAAACTTCAACACTATCAGCTGAGATGTAGATTGGCATGTCACCAATGATTTGAATACCATTTTTGTTAGCATAGGCTTTAAGTTCTGCCCATTGGCTAAAGAAGAGGTATTGCACTACTTGGTGGTAAGTGATGACATCAGCAAGTTCTTTGCGAAGTTTTTCAAGAGTTGCTTCATCGCGTTTAACTGCTTTTTTGTCATCCCAATCTTGAAGCGCTTTGTTATCAAAGTGTTCTTTGATAGCCATGAAATCAGCATAATCTGCTAACCAGTTAGCATTTTCAGATTTGAAAGCTTCAAACTTCTTAGCTTCTTTTTTGTCAGCCAAGATTGCTTTGACTGCTTTTCAAGAAGTGGGCGACGTGCTTCATAAACTTTAGCATAGTCGATAAACTCTGGATCTGATCCAAAGTCAGCGCCTTTAACATCAGCTTTAGTAAGAAACTTGTCACGAATAAGGAAATCCAAATCGATAAAGTGAGTATTTCCTGCTACCGCTGAGAATGATTGGTAAGGTGAATCCCCATAACTTGTTGTAGTAAGTGGCAAGATCTGCCAGTAAGTTTGTTTTGTTTCTTTCAAGAAATCAACAAAGTCATAGGCTGCTTGACCGAAAGATCCGATCCCGTAGTCACCTGGAAGTGATGTGATGTGCATCAATACACCGCTTGCTCGTTTGTTCATAAAGTTTACCTCAAATTATTTTTTACACTTATGATTATAATGCAAACGTTTGCATAAGTCAAGAATTTTTAGCAAAAAAATAAAATTTTTTTATTTATTCTTGAATGATTGTTCGTAAAACAAGCGCTTACACTACGAGAGAGAATTTTTTAATAATTACTTCTAATGAATTTCGGAAAAATAGGATTCTTATCAAAAGAAAAAAGTAGTCGGTCGTTTTACTAACCAACTACTTGGACACTCCTTAACCTATTACGGATAAGTTAGGACACTTTCTCTTTCTATAAGTTCAAATGGAATAATGACTTTTTGTGACTTAATCTTGGCTGCTTTTAGAAGTCCTAGAAGGCTTTGAACACTTTCTCTAGCTAGTGCCTGAATATTAATGTCAAATGTAGTCAAGAAAGGATGCATGATTTCTGCAAAAGTCGAATTATTGAAAGAAATAATAGCATAATCTTCAGGAACTCTAAATCCTTGATTGTTTAGCCATTGAATGAGGCGAAGGGCGATAAGGTCATCCTTAACAATCAAAGCTGTCGGTGAAAATCTTTCCAATTCTTTCTTTAAAGTCTCTATTGTTCGTGCTGAAAAGACAAGTTCAGGTAGGACATCCAAATTTTGTTCGTCTGATGCTTGCTTATACCCTTGATAACGTTCCTGCCCCACTTGACCAAAAAGATCATCTGTGACAAAACCAATCTTTCGGTGCCCTTTTGCTTGGAGGTAATTTACAGCTTCACGTCCTAATTCCTTATTATCATTATCAATATAGGTTACTTTATTTTTATTATCCACTGCTGCTCCAACCACTACAAAAGGTACTTTTTCTTTTAATAGGTAATCTTTAACAGGATCTTTCTTTTCTGAATAGAGGATTATAAAGCCATCTGCCCGTTTTTGACGATGCATGAGCTCAACTTGTTTAACTAATTCCTCTAGCGTTGCACCCGTAGCAATACTAACGACCTGAGAATGACAACTAGCTTCTTCATTAATTGCTGTTAGAATTTCCATATAGAAGGGCTGGCTGATATTTTCTCGGTCAGTTAAAGGAGGAAGAACAACCCCTAAACTATGCGTTAAGCCTGTTGCCAACATTTGTGCTGCTGAGTTGGGTACATAACCTAATTCTTCCATAGCTGCTCTTACTTTTAGTTTGGTTTCTTCTGATATCGCAGGGTTATCCTTTAATGTCCTACTTACCGTTGATGGGCTGACACCAGCCTTCTTAGCAACATCCTTAATTGTAGCCATTATATCCCTCTCATTCTCATAAATATTTTTATAGTCGAAAATTATAAGAACAATTATAAACTAAACAGGCGATTTTTGCAATCGTTTGCAAAAAGTTAAAAATTTTTTTATAAAATACTTGACAGATTGTGGAAACGGTTGCGTAATGTTTATCGTAAACTAAATTTCTGGAGGAAATAGAAATGAAAAAATGGCAAAAGGTATTACTTGGTAGTGCTGGATTACTTGTGGCTGGATTGCTCTTGGTAGCTTGTGGCTCAAACTCAAGCAAGAGCTCAAGCTCAGATAGCAAGACTTTGAAACTTTGGGTACCAACTGGTGCTAAGAAATCTTACTCAGATACAGTAGCACAGTTTGAAAAGAATTCTGGTTACAAAGTTGATATGGTTGAAATGGAAGATCCAAATGCTCAAGAAAACTTGACTAAGGACGCTTCTACTGCTGCAGATGTCTTCTCACTTCCACATGACCAACTCGGTAAATTGGTAGACGCTGGAGCTATCCAAGAAATCCCAGAGCAATACTCAAAAGAAATTGCTGAGCAAGATACTGAACAAGCTGCTGTAGGTGCTCAATACAAAGGTAAAACTTACGCCTTCCCATACGGTATCGAAACTCAAGTTACATACTACAACAAATCTAAACTTAATGAAGAAGATGTGAAATCATATGAAACAATCACTTCTAAAGCTAAATTTGGTAGCAACTTGAAAGAAGTTAACGCTTACGTAACTGCTCCTCTCTTCCTTTCAGTTGGTGACACACTCTTTGGTCCTAACGGTGAAGATGTGAAAGGTACTAACTGGGGTAACGAAGCTGGTGTGAATGTTCTTAAGTTTATCGCAGCTCAAAAAGACAATAAAGGCTTTGTTAATGTCGATTCAGCTAATATGATGGCTAAATTCGAAGATGGTTCTGTTGATGCTTTCCAATCAGGACCATGGGACTACGCTGCAGCTGCTAAAGCTGTTGGTAAAGACAATCTTGGTGTTGCTGTTTACCCAACAGTTAATATCGGTGGTCAAGACGTTCAACAAAAAGCCTTCATGGGTGTTAAACTTTACGCAGTTAACCAAACACCATCTAAAGGTAACGCAGAACGTATCGCTGCTTCTTACCAATTGGCACAAGCATTGACAAGCAAAGACAGTCAAAACAACCAATTCACTAATGAAGACCGTCACATCATCCCAGCTAACAAAGAAGTTCAAGCTTCTGAAGCTGTTCAAAAGGATGCACTTGCACAAGCTGTAATTACTATGGGTTCATCTGATCAGTACACAACTGTTATGCCTAAACTTAGTCAAATGTCAGTCTTCTGGACTGAAAGTGCTGCTCTTATGAGTGATGCATATAACGGTAAAATCAAGGAAGACCAATTCCTTACTAAATTACAACAATTTGATAAAGATTTGGCAGCAGCTAAATAAGAATCCTAACTATGAGAAGGTAAAGAGGCAGGTCAGGTTCCTAGCCTCTTTATCTATCACTAATTAAACATTTATCTGAGGAGATATCTATGTCACAAACAATCTACGACACAACTCCTATGCGCCAGGTCTTCAAAGAAGGTACATGGGATGTCAAATTATCCTTTCTGGTAATGGGATTGGCAAACTTGGTCAACAAACAGTTCACCAAGGGCTTGCTCTTCCTCCTTTCTGAGATTGCCTTCTTAGTAGCCTTCGTTATTCAAATCATCCCTGCACTTAAAGGTATGATTACCTTGGGGACTCAAGAACAAGGTGAGGCTATTAAAGAGGTTAATGGAGTTAAGCTTACTGTTCAGGTCGCTGGAGATAACTCTATGCTCTTGTTGATTTTTGGACTTGCATCATTAATCTTCTGTGCCGTTTTTGCTTATATTTACTGGTGTAACCTTAAGAGTGCTCGTCATCTCATGGCTCTCAAACAGTCTGGACGTAAAGTTCCTAACTTCATTGAAGACTTCAAGACCTTGGCTGATGGTCGTTTCCACATGGGGCTTATGACTGTCCCATTGATTGGAGTTTTGCTCTTCACAATCTTGCCTTTGATCTACATGATCTGTTTGGCCTTTACTAACTTTGACCACAATCACCCAGCACCTAAATCACTCTTTGACTGGGTTGGTTTCTCAAGTTTTGGTGAAGTTTTACAAGGTCGTATGGCTGGTACTTTCTTCCCACTTTTGACATGGACCTTGATTTGGGCAGTTGCTGCAACAGCAACAACTTTCTTCTTCGGTATTGTCCTTGCTCTCTTGCTCAACACTAAGGGGCTTAAATTCAAGAAAGTATGGCGTACACTCTTTGTTATCACTATCGCCGTTCCTCAGTTCGTATCCCTTCTTTTGATGCGTAATTTCCTTAATGACCATGGTCCTTTGAATGGTTTGCTTCAAACCTTGCATCTCACTAATGGACCAATTCCATTCTTGACTGACCCTCTCTGGGCTAAGTTCTCTATTATCTTTGTTAATATGTGGATTGGTATTCCATTCACAATGTTGGTCGCAACTGGTATCATCATGAACTTGCCAACTGAGCAGATTGAAGCTGCTGAAATTGATGGAGCAAGCAAATTCCAAATCTTCAAGAGCATCACTTTTCCACAAATTCTCTTGATCATGGCACCATCATTGATTCAACAATTCATCGGTAATATCAATAACTTCAACGTTATCTACTTCCTTACTGGTGGTGGACCTACTAACTCTGAATACTATCAAGCGGGTTCAACTGACCTCTTGGTAACTTGGCTCTACAAACTGACTGTTAGCGCTAAAGACTACAACTTGGCATCTGTTATCGGTATCTTGATTTTCGCCATCTCTGCAACATTCAGTCTCTTGGCCTACACAAGATCATCTTCATTCAAGGAAGGGGCTGCTAAATAATGAAACGTAAGAAAAATCTTTACCTAACTGGTACTTATATTCTATTGACAGTTCTAGCTGTTATCTGGTTGATTCCTATTATTTGGATCTTCCTTACAAGTTTCCGTGGTGAAGGAGCTAATGCGGTGCCTTACTTCTTCCCTAAGACTTACACATTTAATAACTACATTAAACTGTTTACCAGCGATGCTTATCCATTCGGAAAATGGTTCATCAATACTTTCATCGTTGCCACATGTACATGTATCCTCTCAACTTTGATTACCGTAGGGATGGCCTACTCACTTAGTCGTATTAAATTCAAACACAGAAATGGCTTCTTGAAGTTGGCACTTGCGCTTAACATGTTCCCTGGATTCATGTCAATGATCGCGGTCTACTACATTTTGAAGGCCCTCAATTTGACACAAACCTTGACATCTTTGGTTTTGGTTTATTCTGCTGGGGCTGCACTAGGTTTCTACATTGCGAAAGGTTTCTTTGATACCATTCCTTACTCATTGGATGAATCAGCAATGATTGATGGCGCAACTCGTCTTCAAATCTTCACTAAGATTACCTTGCCACTTTCTAAACCAATCATCGTCTACACTGCCCTCATGGCCTTCATGGGACCTTGGGTAGACTTCATCTTTGCATCTGTTATCCTCGGTGACGTTAAAGATAAATATACGGTTGCCCTTGGACTCTATCAAATGCTTAACCAAGACGCTATCAATGAATGGTTCCTTCCATTTACCGCAGGTGCTATTATCATCGCCATCCCAATCACCCTTCTCTTTATCTTCATGCAGAAATACTATGTTGAAGGTGTAACCGGCGGATCAGTTAAATAATAAAGGATAAATGATATGACAACTCTTAAACTGGATAAAATTTACAAAAAATACCCAAATGCAACTCACTACTCTGTCGAAGATTTCAGTATCGATATCAAAGACAAGGAATTCATCGTTTTCGTAGGTCCTTCAGGATGTGGTAAATCAACAACTCTCCGTATGGTTGCTGGTCTCGAAGAAATCACAGAAGGTAAACTCTATATCGATGGTGAAGTGGTTAATGACAAATCACCAAAAGATCGTGACATTGCCATGGTATTCCAAAACTATGCACTTTACCCTCACATGACTGTTTATGAAAATATGGCCTTTGGTCTTAAACTTCGTAAATATAAAAAAGACGATATCGACAAACGTGTGCGTGAAGCTGCTGCTAGCCTTGGTTTGACTGAGTTCTTAGATCGTAAGCCTGCAGACCTATCTGGTGGTCAACGTCAACGTGTAGCTATGGGACGTGCTATCGTTCGTGATGCTAAAGTCTTCCTTATGGATGAACCTCTCTCAAACTTGGATGCTAAGCTTCGTGTGACCATGCGTGCTGAAATTGCTAAAATTACTCGTAATATTGGTGCAACTACTATCTACGTTACCCACGACCAAACAGAAGCTATGACTCTTGCTGACCGTATCGTTATCATGAGTTCTACTAAAAATCCTGATGGTTCTGGTACTATCGGTCGTATCGAACAAATTGGTACCCCTCAAGAACTTTATAATGAGCCAGCTAATAAATTTGTTGCCGGATTTATCGGAAGTCCTGCTATGAACTTCTTCAATGTTAAGGTTGATGGCAACCGTATCACTAACTCTGAAGGCTTGGATATTGTAATTTCTGAAGGACAAGCTAAAATCTTGAAAGAAACGGGTTATCAAGGCAAGGAAGTTATCTTTGGTATCCGTCCTGAAGATGTTTCAAGCCGTCCAATTGTTCAAGAAGTTTATCCAGATGCCAATGTAGATGCTGAAGTCGTTGTTTCAGAGCTTCTTGGTGCAGAAACAATGCTTTACCTAAAACTTGGGGAAACTGAGTTTGCTGCCCGTGTTGATGCGCGTGACTTCCATAATCCAGGTGAAAAAGTTAACCTTACTTTCAACGTTGCTAAAGGTCACTTCTTCGATGCTGAAACAGAAAAACGTATCAGTTTGTAAGATAAAAAAATCAGCTCAAGAGGCTGATTTTTTGTTTGGCATGATTAACCTACATTCTAACTAATACTTCCTATCACTCACTAAACATATCTCTTTCAATCTATGATATAATATCCTTTGGCACCTCGACACCGCCTACGAAGGGAGGTGAGTTTGCCTATGATGGATTTACTATTCAAAACTATCATCGGACCTATTGTGGTCGGTGTTATCCTTCGTCTGATCGACAAGTGGTTAAACAAGGATAGATAGTGCTAAAAAAGACCCCGAGCTTATGTGGAAGTTAGCTTGGGGTCTTTTCTTGCCTATGATATAGACTTACTATTCAATACAAGTGTATTATGTCATAAAAGCTTAGAATTGTCAAGAAACTTGAAGATAACCTTTAGATAGAGATCTTAGTCTTTAGTCTTGTCTTCTTCGTCTTTTTTATCATCATCAGTTTTATTTACGGCTGCTTTAAACTCGGCTAGCATTTTACCGATAGATTGACCGAGTTCTGGCAAGCGTTTAGGACCAAAGATGAGGAGGGCTCCTAGGACAATAATGATAAGTCCTGGAGCTCCGATATCACGTAGAATTCCCATGAGATCTCCTTTCTATTTATCTTTATATTTTCTTTGTTTACGTTTATAAATGAGCTTACTAAGAGTTACGCTAACTTCATAGAGTAAGATTAAGGGAGCAGTCATAGCCAAGTCACTAATAAAGTCGGCTGGTGTCAAAACAACTGCCAAAACCAAGAGAATAAAGTAAGCATAGCGTCTATAGCGTGTCAGAAATACTGGTGTTATTATGCCGATAGATGTCAAAAAACTCACAACTACGGGAAGTTCAAAGAGAACAGCTAGAGGCACTGTCGTATGCAGTAAAAAACTAAGGTAGTTTTGTGCTGTAATTTGTGTATCAAAGAGCCCTTCACCTAGTTTCAAAAGCACTTCCAAGATAGCTGGACTAACAAAATAATAACCAAAGGCCAAACCCAATACAAAACAGACAAAAGTCGCTGGAATATAGGCAAAAATGGCACGCGCTTCATTGTCCCTCAAACCAGGTTTCACAAACTGCCAAATCTGGTAGGTGGTAAAAGGCAAGGTGACCGTAAAAGCCATGAGACTGGCTAAGTTAATGTAAATCCAGAGAATATCGTTAGGTCCTAGAACCAATAAGGGCTTATCAAATCCTCTAGTCAGATAAGCATAGAGCTCCCCAGCAAACAACAGGGTGATACAGAAAACTAGGAAAAAGCATAACACTACTGCAATAAAACGTCTCCGAAATTCCACCAGATGCTCAACAATGGTCATCTCGTCCTTACTTCTTGCCATGCTGTTTCACCGTTACAAAGGCAATAATAACAATAAAGATAAGTTGTGGAATTAGGACTTCCCAGCTAGGATAGATACCAGCCCAATCAATTGTTGGGAAACCACTAATCAAATGATTGGACATCATATTAGTCAACTGAAGGGCATGAATGCTGACACCGAGCATCTTGAAGGCCAAGGCATAAATCAACCAAGTCAAAATAAAGAAGATACGATGCGGTTTAATATAGTGACTAGCTTTAGTCATAGCCACAGCAATAATAACAAGAACTGCAATGGCTAAAGCAATACCAATCAAGAAATTAGCTGTCGTGATACGTGGGATAATACCAACATAGAAAAGAATGGTCTCGGCACCTTCACGGAAGACAGCCAAGAAACTAAGGGCAAACATGGATACAAAACTTCCAGTAGCCGTCACTGTCTTCATCTGACGGTCCATCAAGTCATTCCACTGTTTAACTGACGACTTGCTGTGGAGCCAGATTCCAATCAGAATCATCATCGCAACTGCAAAGATACCAACGCCACCTTCAATAATTTCACGGTTAGCCCCTGAGGTCACAGCTGGAAAGACAACTTGTAAGATAACTGCTATAAGTGCGCTGGCAAGAACACCAGCAATGGCTCCGCCATAAACCCATTTGAGTCCCTTACGCATCTTGGCTGCCTTAAGAGTTGTCACAAGGGCCATAACGATAAGGAGGGCTTCGACCCCTTCACGCAAGAGAATCAACATGGCATCAAAGGCATTATAAGAAGCACTGGTATCGATAGCTGATAGGTCTGTAATCAAGGCTTGCAGTTTGTCCTGATAAGCTTTTTCTTTCCCCTTAACCATGATAACCGGTGTTTCACTCTCCACGCGCGTATAGAGGCTTGGGTTAGTCGTGCTTACATCACCTTCAATGGTTGGCCAGATAGTGATGAACTTCTTCATAGTTGCCGCAGCCGTTTTTTCATCACCTGATTGGAATTGACCGAGAGCTTTTTCCAAGAGCTTAATACCATCTTTTAGGGTTAAACTTGAGCTTGTGCTATCAAGAGGGACACCCTTGATAAAATCATCAATCCCACCCTTGAGATCATCATAAGATGACTGGATGCTGGTGAAATCAGTAGGCTCCGTCTCAATGCTGCTGCGCAAAAGTGAAATGGCCGTCTCAATCTTGCCGTAGTAGGCAGTACTATGGTCACGGACAACAGCTTCATTTCGCGTCCAAGCATTATTCAATTCGCCATAAGTTTTGCGGGTCTCAGCTAGGTCTTTAGCCGTAATGGCATCCTGTAAGTTCTTGAAATAAGGATTGAGACGGGTCTCAAGTTTTTCCTTTTCGGCACCCAAGTCAACAGGATTTTGCTCTTTCTCAAATTTAAGAAGGGCTGACGAGATAGAGGTTAGGTCCTCTTCTGTCACGTCACCTTTAATATCAAGAGCCTTGCTGACTTTTTTACCAGCCTTGGAATCATGATTTTCTTTTGTTTCGAAATCAGTCTTAATCTCACCGACTAATTCCTTAGCTTTTGCTTGATCCTTGTTTTGAACAGCTGTTGTTGCATCTGTGATTTTGATATAGAGATCGCTATAGGATTCAGCAACAACTGGATAGGTCAAAAATAGAGCTAGAAGTCCAAGCAAAACGAGGAGTTTATTCAAAGAGTGCTTGACCAAGGTAGCCTCCTTTCTCCACGCCAGCAAAGCAAGCAAATAACCCACTTCCGATATGGGTAATGTACTCATTCATCTTGTCTACAGCACCAAGATTGGTCTGTATTTTGACAAAACGGTCTGGATCCTTCTGGTAGGCAATGAAAATCAAACCTGCATCAAATTGGCCAGTTCTCTCATCAATGCCATCAGAATAAGAATAGGAACGACGTAAGATAGGAAGGTCTACTTCTTTAGCCAAACGGACATGCGAATCGACTGGTAGTTTTGAGAGATCTACTTCGTCAAACTCATCTTTCTTACCAAAAGGAGCACCTGATTCCTTATAGCGACCAAAGGTGTTTTCCTGCTCCTGCAAATTGGTACGATCCCAAGTCTCCAAGTGCATCTGTACTAGACGAAGAGCCATATAAGACCCACCCTTCATCCAATCCTTACTATCCGTCCAGACAACCTTGTCGAATTCCTTTTCAGTCGTAACATTGGCAGTACCGTCCTTGAAGCCAAAGAGATTTCGAGGCGTTTCCTTACGGTCTCCGATAGCTGCAAAACCAGATTTGCTCCACTTCATGGTGATTTTATTACGACCTTTGCGGATCAGATTTCGAACAGCATGAAAGGCTACCTGTTCATCATCTGCACAGGCTTGAATAACGATATCTCCACCCGTATACTTGTCCTGTAACTGCTCCTTTGGAAATGGAGGCAAATCACGGAAGAGCTTAGGACGCTTGGATTCCAAACCAAGCTTTTTAAGAAAATCAGCCGAAACACCAAAAGTCAGACTCAATCGATAGGGGTTGAGTCCCACTGTTTCACCTGTATCTGTTGGAGGTAAGAGGGCATTGGAGCCATCTTTTTTGACTAGCTCTCCTTCGACCAATTTACTACTATAATCTGTCCAGTCTTTAAAAAGCTGAATCACTTCTTTTTTATCAGTTGTATGAAGATCTAGCACCACCAAGTAGCAAGCCTTCTGCATGGGAGTCGTAATCCCAGCCTGATGCTTACCAAAGAAGCTAATATCTTCATCTCCATCATAAGCTTTTTTACTTGAACTATCCTGATTAGCGAAAAAAGCAGATGCACCAGAAAGACCAAGCGCAAGCCCAGCCCCTCCAATACCTGCTTTTTTAAGAAATTCACGACGGTCCATTTTTTTATCTAAAAATTTTTCGTCAGTCATTTTTCTTATTTCCCATCTAGGATAACACCCATTTGTGATAATGGTTCACCAAGTTTAGTTACAGCTTCGGCCAATTCCTTAGTATCTGCCTCACTCAAATCTGTATAAGACTTATAGTTTTTCTCATCAGTCATGTGTTTGTCCAAAAGACCATTGACATTCTTGAATTCTGTTTCCAAAGTCTTAACAAGCTTAGCATCTTTCTTTTGAATCAATGGCTTAAAAAGTTCAAAGATTTTTTCTGCCCCTTCAATATTGGCACGGAAGTCGTAAAGATCAGTGTGTGAGAAGACTTCTTCTTCACCTGTAATCTTTTGAGTGGCAACTTCATTAAGAAGGTCTACTGCTCCAGTCAACATGATATCTGGAGTGACTTTAACAGTTGCAATTTTAGCCTTAAGTTCCTTGATATCGTTGACCAATTGATCTGCATAAGCAGCTGTACCATCGGTCGTGTTGTCTTGCCACATGATACGTTCAATACGGTGGAAACCTGACCAGCCATCTTCTGATTTATTTTCGTCCATGTAATCAACCAAACGGTAGTCGATTTTCACGTCAGACTCACCGAAGCTTTCGGCAATTGGTTCTGAACGTTCGTAAGCCATACGAACCAATGGGTATTGTTTCTTGGCTTCTTCAAGATTTCCTGACTTGAGGGTTTCACTGAATCCTTCAGTATCTTTCAAAAGCTGATCGATTTCACCTTCAACGAAAGTCTTGTAATCACTTGTGGCCTGCTTCAATTGTTTTTGCTCACTGGCTGTGAGTTTTGAGCTAGTTGAGCTAGAATGACTTGAATTACCAGATTTGGCACAAGCCGTCAATAAAAGTCCTGATGCCAAAAGAACAACACCAAGTTTGTTAAGTTTTTTCATGAATGTCTCCTATTTTCAAGATAGTGTTCGACATTTGTCGTTATATATGTGAATCGTTTGTTATTTCGATATGAAAAACGAACGATGATAAGTCAATAATGGTCTCTCATATGTAAGAGAACATATTCTAAACTAACAGAAGGAACCAGCACTGTCAACGGTTTTAGGCTATTTAAGAACTATTCTAAAGAGCAGATAAGAATGATTCTAAATAAAAGAAAAACAACAGGAAATAACCTGTTGTTACTTATTATTTTGTACGACGTTTTCGAAGGAATCCTAGGCTTAGAATGCTTAAGAGACCTGTTACAAAGAGTCCACGATTTGTCTTTTCACCAGTAGATGGCAGTTGCTTATCAGTTTGACGACTAGCTTCAGTCTTAGCCTGACCATTGCCATGGTTAACAAGATCAGCATCTCCGACAAGGTCCTCTTGACTTGAGGTCTTGACACTTGTTTTAGTTACCTCAGTCTCTTTTCCACCAAATGACTCAGTCTTCTCAGAAGGCTTAGCTACTTCCTCAGTTGGTGTCTGAGCATTGGTTAAACGAATAATAGTCGCTGTTAATGGATCCAAAGTCAAAATATGATTATCGATTGTCACACCTGACAGCTCACTAATTCCAGATAGATTAACTTGATTGCCATCTGCTAAAACCATATAGGATAGACCATTTGTAAGCTTACTCAAATCAAACTGACGAGCCTTGCTATCAGCATTGACATAGACAAGGTAACGGTCTCCATTGGAAGCAATTGTTTGGTATCCTAATACCAAATCCTCTTGAGCGACATTATCCTGACCAGGAACTGTCAATAGCGTCACACGGGCATCCACATCTGCTTTAGATTTGAAATTGAAGGCATCTGTCGACTTACGTAAGGCAATTAACCCTTTGGTAAAGGCACGAGTTTTCGTATTTTCTGGGAAGGCCTGGCTATCAGTCGCCTTAGTCCAATCAAAATGGTTAACCGCATCACTAGAATCATAAGAATCATGGATGAAGTAAGGATAGTCAAATGGATTACCCTTTTCATCAACTAAGAGGTGTGACTTGTTCGGCACCTTATCCTCAGATACAGGGTAGCGGTAGGCAGGATCACGGAACTGTTTGGTGCGGCCGTATTCCTGACCAGAGTGAATAAATGGTGTTCCCTGAGCAGTCAAGACCATAAGGTTTCCTAGACGCAAGCGACGATGAATTTCAGCATTATTCTCAGGCTTGCTTGGATCCTTCTTGATTGATTGGGCGATGATATCAAAAAGGGTCAAATTATCATGAGCAGCAATATACTGGATAACATCTCCTGGTGAATCAGCCTCAAAGTTAGTTGGTTGTGCCTTGATATTATCAAAAACCTTATTAATATCACGTTTTCCACCTGTGATGAAGGCCGGTGTTCCCTCGTTTGGATAACCTGATTTGAGAGTATTTCGAATATCATCTGAAAATACAGCTACGGTATCTGTGTCTTTCATCCAAGACTGATCCGCAGGCTGAACAGGGCTATTTTCATCGCCAGCATAAGTCACCCAACCCTCACCAAGCATAATGAGATTTGGATTAAGGGCGCGTGCAGTATTGTATGCTTGCTCGATACTTTCAGCATCATGGTCACCCATCATATCAAAACGGAAACCATCTACTTTATATTCCTTAGTCAAATAAGCAATAGAATCTACCAAGACACGACGGCTCATATAGTGAGTCGTACCTAGACGACCGCCTCCAAAACTTGAACGAGGAGTGCCATCAGCATCCATAAAGTGATAGTAATTTGGCTCAAGGTCTTCAAAAATAGCTGTCTTGGCTGTATGATTGTAAACCACATCCAAGATAACACCCATACCATGGGCATGGATAGCTTCAACTAAATTCTTGAATTCTTCAATACGTTTAGCTGGATCACTAGGGTTTTCAGAATACATACCCGTCAAAGAGAAATAGTTTTGTGGATCATAGCCCCAGTTGTAGTTACTATCGCTTGAAGCATAGGCATCCAAACGTTTGCCATTTTGCAATTCATTAACAAAATAGTAGCTCAATACTGGCAAAAGCTGAATATGAGTAACCCCAAGGTCTTTAAGATAATCCAAACGCTCCGCAAAGGCTGCAAAAGTACCAAACTGGTGCTTCAATTCAGTTGAGATAGCCTTGTCAGAGGTGAAATCTCGGACATGAGCCTCATAAATGATGGCATCTTCTCGAGATTTAAAGTTAGGAATCTTAGCGTAGTCAAGGTCTTTTGGTCCATAATTAGCAGGATCTACAAAGGCAGCCTTGGCAATCTTGTGTTCAGGTCCCTTGTTGGCATCGTCACTATTCCAAGCTGCCAGAGATTTCGCATAAGGATCAAGAACAATTACTGACTGATCACCACGTTTAATGCGGTATTGATAGAAATAACCTGTTAAGTTTTCAAGGCCAAAATCAGTCGCAAGTAGGTCAGCTTGCCAAGTACCTCGAGGCCCTTTGCTTAGAGCGTGTTCAGCCAGCACCTTGTCTTGATTATTCTTATCATAGACAATGATATCTACTTGATTAGCACTTGGTGACCAAAGTGTCACATGTGCCTTAGTACCATTCTCTTCTAGTCGAGCACCCAATTCACCATCATAACAGTAGAGGGCATCCTTTAATTGCCAGCTCTCAGATGTTTTAAAACTATCACTGCCAAAAGTGACCTTGTAAGGCAGATTTTCTGCAGCAAAATCACCTTTTAATGTAGCTTTTTTGAGTTTAGCATCTAAGTCAAGCTGTTTAAGAGTGACACTGTTACCATCCTTATCCGTCACCTTAAGGTCTTTGAGAATATCTTCAGATGAGACCTCGTCTAAGTTGGTAAAGCTAAGTTCGATTTTGCTTGGACTAAGCTGCTGAGCCCCAGTCAAACGCACATCCTTGACAAAGTAAGGGTTGGTGTAGACTGTCGGATCAGTATCTCGTACGAAAAGCTGACGAGATTTTTTCAAGTCACTAAATTTATAATCATTTGGTTGAATTTTCACATCATCTCCAGTTTTGCTCTCATCTAAGAGTAAAAATCCTATCGATTTTGCCGCTTGTGTTAGTGGAATATCTAAGTAGGCACCATACTTACCATTCGGTTGGAAATTGACACCATCAGGCCAATTGCTTGGAGCGTCCTTAACATCACCCCAATACCAGACAGACTTATTGCTATAGTCGCCATCCGTACGGAAATAATTGATACGAACGTGGTCTTGAGGGATAGGTTGATAGCTGTAAACTTGGAAATCTTTGTCAATCCAGGCCTCATTCATTTGAGGGCTAAGAATTTCGACTGCTTTATCCCCTGAAAGGTTCGTTCCAGCGGCATTATTAATCAAGAAGCTAAGTTTTTTAGGTGTTGAAGACAATTTCACATCTAAATAGACACCATAATCATCCTGTTTAGCTTCAGCAAATGAGGTTGCCCCTGTCGGCCAGGCCCCCTTCTGAGATGATGGTGTCTCAACATCATCCCAAGTCCAAAGTCCAAGCGATGCCTTGTCTGGACTTGGCAACTCTTGGAAATGCAAGCGAATAGACCCATCAGCAATAGGATCCTCAGATGCATTCGTAAGAGCTTGACTATTATTTGTACTTACTGTTTTTGGTATGTTTTCGCTAGTTTCAGTTAGCTTGGAAGTTTCAGTACGACCAGTATTTTCTTCTGGAAGAGAAACTGGCTCATTTACCTTGGAAACAGAGGTATTCTCAGATGCTACAGGAGCTGTTGGCGTTTCAGTTACTAGACCACTGGTAGTAAGACTGGAATCAGCTGGTTCTACCTGTGTGCTGGAGTCGAGCGTTGATACTGCTTCATCTGCTTTTACTCCTTGAACAGCAGAAAAGCTCAAAAAAATAGCTCCAATGGTTACAGAAGCCAAACCTAACTTGTACTTGCGAAGGCTATAACGAAGAACTTTTTCATCATTAGCTTGAGTATTTCTTTTCATAAAAACTCCTTTTTGTTAACGTTTTCATGTTTTTTAATATACCATTTAGCTTTCGTTTATGCAAGCGTTTTCTCTCTTTAAAAATTAAAAAAGAGAGAACCATAAGATTCTCTCAATCTATTAATTATAAATAGAATAATAACGCTTAATCCCTGCCACAATTGCGTTAGCTAAAGTCTCCTGATAAGCAGAGGTGTTCAAACGGGCTGCTTCTTGAGGATTTGACAAGAAACCAAGTTCAAGAAGGACTGCTGGCGCTGTTGTCTCACGCAAGACCGCAAAGGTTTGACGCTTCACGCCTTGGTTTTGAGCGCCAGTCGCATTAATCAGGCTAGACTGGATGGCATTGGCCAAGGTGTCACTCATGCTCAATCGAGTCGGATTAGCATGGTAGGTTGCATTAATACGTGATGGATATTCTGCATAAGGTTGGTAATAATAAGTCTCAATACCCTGTGCTGCAGAACTTCCTGAAGCATTGATGTGAATACTTACGAAGATATCAGATTCGGAGGCATTAGCTGCATGTGAACGGTCCGTCAAATCGACATAGGTATCACTTGTGCGAGTGGTTACAACTTGATAACCTTCTGCTTCTAATTTAGCTTTCACACGACTTTGGATAGCCAAGGTCAAGCTCTTTTCAGAGATACTGATTTACCACCTAGGCCAATGAATTTACCGTCATTGTCAACCAAATAGACATGAGAATTATA
>NZ_KV810701.1:0-4291 GCF_001812855.1 Streptococcus sp. HMSC072D03 | reverse complement strand
GTTGGAACCAAGACTTCTTTGAAGCCACGTGGGGCAACCAAGTTTGAGATAACAACATCGTAGCTACCAGTAGCATTGTTGAGACCAGTGATAGCAAGGTCGGCTTTAGGTTCTGACAAAGTAACATTTGTTTGTGTGCCTCCCACACCGATTTGTGAACCATCGTTTTGGATATAGTAAAGATGAACATTATAAATACCTGTAGAGTATTTATGGTTAGCCACTTGGACAGTAACCTTATAATTGCCATCTGTTTGACGTGTGGCTTCATACCAGCGAATATCATCTTGGCCATCAACCTCAGACCAGATTGGAACCTGAACTGTACGCACACCCTTAGGACTATAGACATCACTGATGACTACATCAAAAGTTCCTGAATCTTTATTATTTGTAATAGAAATAACACCTGTAGGTTTAGATGGATCATTTCGTTCTACAAAAGCTTTTTGAACAAAGCGTTTTTGACCTCTAGCATCAATGTAAAATACTTGCGCTTCATATCTGCCATTAGCATTCTCATGATCACTAGCTTTCACCGTTACAGTGTAAGAGCCATCTGCTTGTCTGGTCGGTGTATACCATTTGATATCACTCATTCCATTCGCATGTGACCAAAATGGAATTTTAACCTCTTTATAGCCTTCTAAACCTTTGAGATTTTTGGCAATTATTGTAAATGTTCCATTGTTCTCATTTTTAGATATACTCAAGTTGGCAGATACTGGAACCGTCGGTTGGCCATGAGAATAGTCAGAAAAAGCTTTTTGAACAAAACGTTTTTGACCTTTAGCATCAATGTAAAATACTTGCGCTTCATATCTGCCATTAGCATTCTCATGATCACTAGCTTTCACCGTTACAGTGTAAGAGCCATCTGCTTGTCTGGTCGGTGTATACCATTTGATATCACTCATTCCATTCGCATGTGACCAAAATGGAATTTTAACCTCTTTATAGCCTTCTAAACCTTTGAGATTTTTGGCAATTATTGTAAATGTTCCATTGTTCTCATTTTTAGATATACTCAAGTTGGCAGATACTGATATTTCCGGCTTCTTACCAATAAAAACTTGAGTTGTTGTTCCACCAACACCAGTTAATTGGCCATCTTTTTGAACATAATAAAGGTGAACATTATAAAGGCCTGTTGAGTTTTTATGAGCTGAAGCTTTAACGTTTACTGTGTAAGTTCCATTATTTTGACGGTTAGCCGTATACCAGATAATGTCATCTTGGCCATTAATTTCTGACCAAATTGGAACAGAAACTGTTTGAACACCATTTGGTGCTTTGACATTAGAGATGACAACATCAAAGCTACCAAGAGTTGGATTGTTATTAACAATAGAAATAGTCCCACTCAAATCGCCTTGAGTTGGATCTGCTTCGACACTGGCATTAGCAGTAAATCGTCCTGTATAGTCCACGCTTTGGTCAAAGACATGTTTACCTGGCAAGAGATTAGCTGTAGCTGAAAATTGCCATGCACCAGTTTTGGCATTATAGCGCATGTTTTTAGCGCTCGTTGCTGTAAGACTTGACGATGGGTACTGGGCAACCCAGAAATTCTCAATACCAAATTGAGAGGTTGAGACAGGTCCACGGTAGCCTAGATTGTTCTCATCCAACCAGCTGGCACTTGTGTAGAACATCAAGTTGTTGTAACCATGCTTACGCATTTCGTTAACCCAAGCTTGAGTGTTACGGTTGATATTTGGAAGCATATTAGAGTCTTCGAAATCATTAACCATAACGGTGCTCTTTGGAAGGTTCAGTTTTTGTGCAGCTTGGATGTAGAAACGAGCTTCTGCACGTGCTTCTTCCTCAGTTGTGTATCGTGAAAAATGATAGGTTGATACTTGAAGACCAGCAATTTGAGCATTGCGAACTTGTGAGGGTGCTTTAGGGTTGTTGTACCAAGTGTCCTCAGTCAACTTGACAACGACACCACCCACACCTTGGCGTGCAAGAGCACGATAGTCATCTACACTGATATCACCATTATGGCTGCTGACATCGATAAAAGTCTTTGGTTGTACCTTAAGCGTTTGCGAAGGAACATCCGTGGAATTCGTCAATTTAGCAGGTGTTGCTACAGCACTGTTTGACGTCTCCGAACTTGTCGCACTTGTAGAAGCTGTTGCACTTTCTGAACTTACAACTGAAGACGTTACTGAAGTTGATGCCGTTGCAGCCTCGGAACTTTGTGAAGCAGGAGACATAGATACCGCTGGAGCACTAGCTTTTGCCACTTCACTCGTAGCTGCGGGTGCTGAAACAGTTGATTTAGGAGTTACAGGTAAGGCTGCTTCTCCACCAAAAATTTCAGCCGCTGTCGCAGATTGATACTGATTTTCCTCAGTAACAGAAGGAGTTTTGGTCGTCGCCACTTCATCAGCTTGAGCAACCTGAGTTGTGACAGCCAAAAGAACAGCCGCACTGGCATAGTAGATAAAATCTTTCGTTCGCATTTAACTTTCCTTTTGCATTTTTAATATGTCAACCATTTTACCATAGAAAAACTCTAATGGAAAGCTTATTGTTAAAAATTTCTAAATAAAATAAAAATATTATAAAACCTTAAGTACTTATGAACTTACTATTCGTACAACATGAAAACCTTTTAACTATATATTTGAATTACTCTTTGAAAAGCAGGGAAAGAATTATGCTATATCACTAAAGATGAAAATGTGTGACAAAAGAAAAATTCCCGAACTTCCGTCCGAGAATTTTATCAACTTTATTTACGTTTTGGTGGGTTATGGATAGCTTCTCCAAGTACGTCAGCAAAGGCTTCATACATGTTTTCAGAGAAGGTTGGGTGACCGTGGATAGATTGCAAGAGTTCATCGACAGTCAATTCATTTTCCATAATTGTTGACGCTTCGTTAATCAATTCAGCTGCGGCTGGACCGATAATGTGAACACCAAGGATTTCATGGTACTTCGCATCTGCAACGACTTTAACAAAACCTTGAGCTTCATTTGAAGCGATGGCACGTCCGTTACCAGCAAAGCTTGATTTACCAATGAGAACATCACCGTATTTAGCGCGTGCATCTTCTTCAGTAAGACCACACATTGCGACTTCTGGGTGAGTGTAGACAGCTGCTGGTGTGTAGTCAAGGTGAGCCTTACGGACATTGCCACGCATAGCATTTTCAGCTGCAACTTCACCCATACGGTAAGCAGCGTGAGCAAGCATCTTAGTTCCGTTAACATCACCCGGTGCGTAGATTCCTGGGATTGATGTTTCTTGATAAGCATTAACTTTGATACGACCACGGTCAAGTTCAAGGTTAAGATTTTCAAGACCATCCAATTGTGGGACACGACCGATTGAAAGAAGGGCACGATCCGCTACAATCTCTTCACCATTATTAAGTTTAAGGGTCAATTGGTTGTTAGCTTCTACAATCTCAGAAACCCCAACAGATGTCATGATCTTCATACCCTTTTTAGCAAGGATTTTTTGAAGTTCAAGTGATACTTCTTTATCCATAGCAGGAATAATGCGGTCAGCCATCTCAACAACAGTCACTTCTACACCGTATGAGGCATAAACAAGACCAAGCTCGATACCAACGACACCACCACCCATAACTGCAAGTGATTTAGGCAATTCACGCAAGTCAAGGATATCATCTGATGTCATCACAAGTTGTGACTCAATTCCAGGGATATTGATACGAGACACTTTTGATCCAGTCGCAAGGATAATATTACGTCCCTTGATTGTTTCTGAACCAATAGTAACTGTCTTATCTGGATTAACTTGACCAAGACCATTGAAAATAGTGACCTTGTTAGCCTTCAAAAGCCCTTGAACACCACCAGTAAGTGTCTTAACGACAGAGTTCTTAAAGTCAACTGTCTTATCCATATCGATAGTGTAGTTTGTTGACGCTAGGTTGATACCACGACCTGCAGCAATCTTAAGTCCATCAAGGATTTCTGCATTTTTAAGGTAGGTCTTAGTTGGGATACATCCTTTATTCAAACATGTTCCACCAAATTCAGATTTTTCAACGATAGCAACCTTACCACCAAGTTGCGCACCACGAATGGCAGAATAGTAACCAGCAGGACCACCACCGACAACGATAATATCGTACTCATTGTCAACAAGCGGTGCTTTTTCTGCAGTAGCTGCTGGAGCAGCTTGGGCAGGAGCTTTAGGAACTTCAAGACCAGCTGATTCCAACTGAACAGTTGCTTCTGCAACAGGTGCGCTAGCAGCGTTATCAGCCACAACTTCACCTTCTGCTCCAATATAACCAATAAC
>NZ_KV810700.1:39791-44165 GCF_001812855.1 Streptococcus sp. HMSC072D03 | reverse complement strand
AGCAGAGGCTTTCAGCCGAAGAGCAAGCCACCTGTTCTCACGGGTGGTTTTGACTTGTAAGCGGTATTGAAAGTAATAATTATTTTTCATTTCACAATTGAAATAGTGAATATTGGGTGGTATACTATTACAAATCATAAAAATTATAATAGTTTCAAGTAATAGGGAGCTAGCGATGTTTGGACAAGACTTTGGTCATCGGTTAAGAGAGTTGAGATTAGCACAAGGACTCACTAAAGAAAAATTTTGTGAAGGGGATGAGGTTTTATCAGTACGACAATTGACACGTATAGAGACAGGGAAGTCTCAACCTAAACTAGAAACCTTAGAGCACTTGGCAAGACGTCTGAATATATCTTTATCGGAATTGCTTGGAGAGAGAGCTATAGGCTCAAAGTTGCCGGTAGAATACCTCAATCTCAAATATCAATTGATGCATGCGACTAGTTTAGATAAGCCAAATAACCTAATGAAACTAGACGAAAAGCTGGCTAGATTATTAGGAGATACCTCTTTAGCTGACATCATGTCAGAGAAAATGAGAGATGCTATGAAAGAATAGAGCAGGACATACGTGTCCTTTTTTTTTAAAATATGCAGTATATTAGATTCATAAGAAGAACTAAAGAATATAACTTATTCATCAAGATTTTTGAAAATGACACAGTCTAAAATAGAGTATTAAGGAGAATTATTATGAAACCTGCTACAAAACGTTTCACAACTTTAACCGCACTCGCTTTAACTTCCGTTCTATTACTTGGTGCATGTGGTAATAACAAGAAGGAAGCCACATTAACATCGAGCTCTAGTAAGGTTAGTCAGAAAGTGAAATCGACAAAACCATCTTCAAAAGAAAAATCGAAGAAGTCTGAGAAAAAGACAAAATCTTCTAGTTCAGAAGAAGTCTCAAAAGAAACCTCTGGAGAAAAGAATTCACAACCATCAGCCGGAAATGTTGCTGGATCTACTCAACAAGAAGTTGCCCCAACAAATCCTAGTGAAGAAACAGCCGGAGTAAATCAAGGAACGACGACAGAACAACCAGCCGCTTCAGCGGAACAAACACCAGCTACCACAGCAGTGGATGTTACAGCAATGGCTAATGGTGATTTCTCTAGTGTTGCTGGTACCTATCAAAATGACTTAGGGGACACAATTACAGTATCCCCATCCGGTAGTGTAACCCGTGTTGGTGCTGAAAGTGGTTATAGTGATACAAGTAGTCAGCTCTTTAATGGTTTTGCTCAAGATGGCGGTTATGTAGCAGGTTTTGCTCATAATGATGGACCAACCAGTGACCCAATTTTCTTTGATAGTAATGGACAGATTCGTTTCGGTTCTGATGCGATATATGGTCGGATGCATGTTTACAATAAATTAGATTAATGGTATTGTCCCTCGGTACTTAAGAAAAGGAAATTACAAGTAGTAGAAGGAGTGCGCTTTAAAAATGTCTCAAAAAGAACATGGAGAAGTGAGAAGTACTAGTGGTACCTTAAAGGGGACCTATCACTATTTGGATTCTCCCAGTCCTCATTTGTTTCCGTTTGTCTTTATTAGTAACGTAACAGATAGCCTTCAGATGTTTCGCGTGTGTAAGAATGGTAAGCCAATTGCCTTTCCATTACTTCTACCAAATCAGTATAAAATTGTTTACATTAAGGACTTTCAAAATGTTAGCTCCTGCGATGAGATTACAGTGACTGAACATTTAGAAGAATACATCTATGATGAATCATAGTTAGACTAGATTGATACCTATAGTCAAATCAACCCAGAATGAATTAATTAATCTATTCAGATTTGCTTAATGTGTCAAGGAATTAGATGTAGCAAAAGCCCTCAGGTAGCCCCTTTGGGCTTTTCTTAATCATAGTTATCTGAAAGAATTAGCTATCAATTTTCTACAAAATAAAGTTTAGTAATAATATTGAAATAATTGTAAAAAATATTTCAAAGAGGTATAATAGAAGTATGAAAACGGTTCCAATCTTTATCAAACAGCCTAGAAAGTGAGAGTGATCAAAATGAGAAAGGCATATGTTTTTAAGGAACGTCAACGTTACTCAATACGTAAATATTCTTTTGGAGCTGCATCAGTCTTAATTGGTGCGAGCTTGATGCTTGGTGGGCATGCTTTGGCTCAGGAACAAGCCAATAGCACAGGTTCTATCACAGACTATGAAGTTACTGTAAATAATTCTGAAGCACCCCAAATTGACCAGGCAACTTCAGAAGCTGTTACCGATGTCCTCAATGAACCTGCGTCAAGATCAGAAGCACCAAGACCTAAGCTTGCTAGCAGTGAAGTTGCTTCTTCTGAAGCTAGTAGTGTAGTGTCCAGCGAGGTTGCTTCTTTGGAAGTATCAGCAGAGGTTGCTCATTCTGCATCTGCTGTCGCTTCTGTTTCTAGATCAGAAGTGGCTACTCCACGTTCTGAAGTGTCATCAGTAGCTAGCTCTGAAGTAGCTAGTGAAACTGACCGTTCAGCGATGTCAGAAGCAGTGGAAGTTAGACCTACTGACCGTGAAGCTGTCGATACTAGTCTTCGTACTGTCTTAACTAATGCTAGTCAGCCAGGTGTAGATGGTCCTGTGACTGCTGATGGTTCTCTTGATATTCCATCAAACGGTACTTTTTATTTCCGTCGCACAACTGAAATTCGTACAGCTCCAGTCATGGATATCAAACCTACTTTCGTCTTTAGTGCAGGTGACCATGTTATCTATGATAAGGTCTTGAAGAGAGATGATCATCAATGGATTTCTTACATTGGTTACGATTATGAACGCTACTACGCTGATATCGCAGCTTTGAAGGCCGAAAATACTAGTACCACTGAAGCGACTAGAGATGAAGCCGTCCCTGAACGTGGTACTTATTACTTCACTAAACCTGCAGATGTGAAGAACCAACCTAGCTTGACTGCTAAGACTGAGTTCAATTTTGATCCAGGTATGTCAGTCAACTACGATAGATCTTTGCTTGCGGACAACCACCGTTGGATTTCTTACACTTCGTACAGTGGTACTCGTCGTTACGTCGACTTAGGTGCTGTTGCAGAGGCTGTAGCTAAACCAAGAGGCGATATCGCTATTGAAAGCCATGACAATGGTGACTTTAGTGTAGTTATCAGTAATGTTTCAGACCAAAACGGTGTCCTCGGGGTATCTGTTCCAATCTGGTCTGAAAAGAATGGTCAGGATGATATCATCTGGTACAATGCGACTCGTCTTAACAACGGTAACTACAAAGTTAACGTCAGTCTAACTGACCACAAGAATGAACGTGGTCTCTACAATGTTCATCTTTACTATGTTGAAACTAATGGTAAATTGGTTGGTGTTGGTGGCACAACTTACACAGTTCCTGCCAAGGTTGAAGAAACTCATACAACTACTAGCTATAGCCTTCCTGACTCAGGAACTTACACCTTCAAAGAACGCACTGGCATTAAGGCAGAACCTCGTGTGGCAAGTCCAGAGTTAGCCTACTACGTTGCTGGTATGTCAGTCAATTACGATAAGATTGTCAGTGGTGATGGTTACCAATGGCTTTCTTACCTCAGCTACAATGGCAACCGTCGTTATGTAGCAGTGGCTAAACTTGCTCAACAAGAAAGCAAACCAAGCGGTACTATCAATATTGAAAATCTCTCTAACCTTGGTTTCGACGTTCATATCACTAATGTTTCTGGTGGTGATAAGGCTATCCAAAGCGTAAGTGTTCCAGTTTGGACAGCTAAGGACGGCCAAGATGATCTTGTATGGCACCAAGCCGACAGACAAAGTGATGGTAGCTACAAGGTTCGTATCAATGTTAGTGACCATAAGGCTGAAGCAGGTGAATACATTGTCCATCTCTACTATGTCCAAGATGGTAAAATGGTAGGTATCGGAGGCACTAGTACAACTGTTCCAGTTCAAAATGCAACTCGCCACAATCTTCCAGCTTCAGGTTCATATACCTTTACCGCTCGTACTGGCATTAAGGCAGAACCTCGTGTGGCAAGCCCAGAGTTGGCCTACTACGATGCTGGTATGTCAGTCAACTATGACAAGATTGTCAGTGGTGATGGTTATGAATGGCTTTCTTACCTCAGCTACAATGGCAACCGTCGTTATGTAGCAGTGGCTAAACTTGCTCAACAAGAAAGCAAACCAAGCGGTACTATCAATATTGAAAACCTCTCTAACCTCGGTTTTGACGTTCATATCACTAATGTTTCTGGTGGTGACAAGGCTATTCAAGGCGTAAGTGTTCCAGTTTGGACAGCTAAAGACGGCCAAGACGACCTTGTATGGCACCAAGCTAGCAGACAAAGTGATGGTAGCTACAGGGTTCGTATCAATGTTAGTGACCATAAGGCTG
>NZ_KV810700.1:0-39691 GCF_001812855.1 Streptococcus sp. HMSC072D03 | reverse complement strand
GGTTCATATACCTTTACCGCTCGTACTGGCATCAAGACTCAACCTTTGGTAGCCAACCCAGATGTTAGCTACTACGATGCTGGCATGTCAGTCAACTATGACAAGGTTGTCAATAATGATGGCTATACATGGCTTTCTTATCTCAGCTATTCAGGACATCGTTTCTATGTGGCTATCGCACCAACGAGTGTGACTAAACCTGTAGAACAACCTGTTCAACCAAGTACACCATCATCTGGTACCTATACTTTCAAAGAACGCTCTAGCATTAAAGCAGAACCAAGTGTAGCGAGTCCAGAGTTGGCTTACTATGATACTGGTATGTCCGTTAACTATGACAGATTGGTGACTGCAGATGGTCACACATGGCTCTCTTATGTTAGCCATGGAGGCAACCGTCGTTACATTGCTATTGGTGGTAAGGCAACAGCAGTTGCTCAACCAGCAAGTCCAAGCCTAGCTGCAACTGGTACTTATACCTTTACCAAACCTAGCTCTATCAAGGCTCAACCAAGTGTAGCGAGTCCAGAGTTAGCCTACTATGATAAAGGCATGTCTGTTCACTATGACAAGGTCCTCACAGCTGATGGTCACACCTGGTTGTCTTATGTAACCTATAGCGGTGCAAGACGCTATGTAGATATTTCTTAAGATTTGTAACATCACTCTCTTTTGAGGGTGGTGTTTTTTTGGTTGAATGAAGTAAAAAAATGTTACAAAGTATTGTTTTTTTTTGTAATAAAAATGTAAAATAAGTAAAGAAAACAATAAATCTCATTTTGAATAAATAAGAGAGGTTCATTTATTAAAGAAATGCTCTAACTTAGAATTTCTCTTAAGATTATGCCAAAGGAAGTTATGCCATGCTTAACATCTATGTTTTAGAGGATCATTTTATCCAACAAAATCGTATTGAAGAGGTTATTCATACGATTCTTAAGAAAAATAACATTAAAGTGGGCGACTTTGAGGTTTTTGACAAACCCAATCAACTGTTAGACTTTATTACCGAGCGAGGGTCTCATCAGCTCTTTTTCCTAGACATTCAGATTAAAGACGATACTAAAAAAGGCTTGGAAGTTGCAAAGCAGATTCGCAAGAGTGACCCCTATGCCAATATTGTTTTCTTCACGACTCATTCAGAGTACCTTCCCTTAACTTTTCAATACCAATTGGCAGCTCTAGACTTTATTGATAAGTCTTTGGAGTGTGAGGACTTTCAAAAGCGTCTGGAAAGTATTATCTTATTAACCTGCAAAAAGATACAGAGCCAGAATCCAGAAGACGCTTTTCGGATTGAGAATGTTAAGACCGTTATTCAGGTTCCCTTTCATGATATCTTGTACTTTGAGACCTCGGATATCGTCCACAAGGTTATCCTTTATACTAAAGAGGAGCAGATTGAGTTTTATGGCAGTCTCTCTCAAATTGAAAAGAGTGACCCTAGACTGTTTAAATGTCATAAGTCCTTCCTAGTTAATCCAGAAAATATCATCAAATTAGATAAAAGTACGGGGACGGTCTATTTTGAAAATGGTGGCGTTTGCTATGTTTCAAAGTTGAAACTAAAGAAATTGCTTGAGAGAATCAGACTATGACAGCGATTAATTTTGTGTTGAATAATCTAGACTTTTTAGCGGAGATTATCCTCTTTATTCTCATTTATCAATACATTACCTCCGAGAAGATAAAGCTAAGATGGTATATCATCATCCCTTTGATTATACGAGTCTTATTTGTGCTTTCTCCAGCCCTATCCTATGTTTTAGGGCATGCCTTCTTGGTTGTTTATTCCCTTTACAGAAATCGTTATGGCAATAGGTTATTAGATATTTTCTATGGCTTGTTTCCAATCGTCATAGAAAGTCTTGTTCACAATCTTATTATTTATGGGATTGCCTTAGTCATCAATCGACATTATCTGATTGTGCTGAATCATTTTCATTTAAACCTTGTCACTGAGTTGCTAGTTTTTCCTGTGTTTTGGTTAATCATTAAGACCTTAAAAGTAGATTTCAAAGCGCTGAACTATGGTTTTAGAAAGTCATTTTCAAAGTACTTTTTATTGCTTATAGATATATCAATGTTATCTTATGCCCTCCTTCTCCAATATATTACCTTTTTTGTGCAACAGATCCCTGGAGGAAGAGATTGGCATGTTTATCTCGTGGTGACCTATGCTTTACTCTTTCTTGCGACCCTTGTTTACATTAATGCAACCTTCAGCGAAAGATTAAAAGAAGAAGTCCTTCTCCAAAAAGATAGGCAAATTAGTGATTTGGCCAACTATAGCCAACAAATCGAGAAACTCTATACTGATCTTCGTCGATTTAGGCATGATTACTTAAATATCTTGTCTAGTATCAAATATGGCATTGACTCCAAAGATATAGCTATCATTTCCGATATCTACGATAACATCCTTGAAAAAACAAAGACTCGGATTGAGGGGAAACAGTACGAAATTGCCAACTTGATTAATATTAAAGATGAAGCCGTTAAAGGTGTCTTGGCTAGTAAAGTCTTGGAAGCACAAGACCAGTCTATTACCGTTCACCTTGAGGTCAGCGACGTCTTTGAAGTATCGAGGATGGAATTGTTGGATTTCATAACAGTGCTATCCATTTTTTTGGATAATGCTATTGAGGCTAGTTTGGATAGCATTACTAAAGAAGTAACCATTGCTCTTATCAGTAGCGATACAAAGGTAGTAATAGTAGAGAATACCATTGCTCAAGAATCTATCAATACAGTCGGCATCTTTAAACTTGGTCGCTCAAGTAAAGGAGAAGGACGTGGTATAGGTTTGTCCACTGTTCGAGAGATTTTAGGGAAGTATCCTAATTGTTCTTTGTCAACACAATCTAAAGACTATCGTTTTAAACAGACACTAAAAATAGAAGATGTGGTCTGATTATGACGGAAAAAACACCGTTTATGACTTCAATGAAAAATTTAACTGTCTATATATTATAATAACCTAGTAAATTATCAGAAAAGGAATATCACTCATGAAAAATACAAGTAAACTCATTGGTATCCTATCAGCTCTAATTGTAGTTATCCTTGCTGTCTTCTTAGTGACTATGTTTAATAGTCATGAGTCGGCGCGTGTTAACACAAGTAGTAGCCCAGCCAAGACGGTCAAGAAATCATCTTCAAGCTCAAGTAAAGCTGTTAAGAAGGATAAGAAAACAGCTAAATCATCATCTTCAGCAGTTTCAAATGAAGAAAATGACAATCAGGCTTCAGCAGTAGCACCTAAAGCTTCTTCTCAAAAACAAGCCCAAGCAGGAACTACAGATGGTGGACAAGTGGTTGAATCTACAACACCAGCTTCTCAAGTTGGAGGAGTTGAAGGTGGTCGAGGTGCATGGACAGCAACTTCTGGAACATTGACACTTGATGAGGAAACACCTGTTTATGCTGCTCCAGATAAAGATAGCGGAGCAGTTTCTACACTTCCTGCCGGAGATGTTGACTGGGATAAATATGAAATTTTACCTGATGGAAACTGGTATAGTTTTGTTAAGAATGGTCAACGTTATTATATTTCATATTCAGATGTAGGACATTGATAAATGATTTAAAAAGCAAACATGATAACTCGTATAAAGTTATCATGTTTTTTATGTTTCCCTCTACTTTTCCTAACAAAATTACGAATAAATAAGTATGGCTTGCTTCGGCTTTCGATTATGACAAAAATCGGACAGTTTATGATTTAAGTGGGAACAAGCCAAATAAATTTGGTATACTAATGGGTAAGTGAGAAATATTTAGTAATATTCTGTAAAGTACTTGTAATATTTGTCACCGAGTGTTACAATCAACCTGTAACATCAATTCGATAGAGAGAATAATTGATATGAAACGAGAAAAATTTTTACACGAACAACAACGTTTTTCCATTCGTAAATATTCATTTGGGGCAGCATCAGTTCTTTTAGGAGCTAGTTTGGTCTTTGCGGGGCAAGCTTTGGCTGATGAGCATCATGAGGTTTCAACACCTTCAGATGCTTCTTTGCGTGCTATCTCAGATAGTGATGCTGTGACAGCAGCTGATATTTTCAGTGGTGTAGCAACAGATGGGGCAGCGTCAAGTGAGAAAGCTAGCCAAGTCTCAACAACTAGTCAAACCGCCAGTGAAACTGCCACTAGCGAGGCTACGAGTGAAGTGAGTGCTAGTACCTCACAAGTAGCAGATAAAACTTCTGAATCAACAGTTGCCAGCTCAGAAGCCACAAGTGGTACAAATACTTCGTCTGAAACAGCTACTAACTTTGATGTATCTTCCTTAACGAGAGCAGCTGTCAATACTAGTTTGGTGAGCCAACCGGCTACAACTACAGCAAGCGACCTCCCAAGCCAAGGAACTTATGTCTACAAGGAACGTACAGAGGTTAAGAATCAACCTAAGGTTTCTGCCAAGGCTGAATTTTATGTAAATCCAGGGGATAGCGTCTTTTACGATCAAGTCGTGACAGCTGATGGTTACCAATGGATTAGCTACAAATCATACTCTGGTGTGCGTCGTTATGCTCCAGTGAAACCAGTGGCAGCTGGTAGTGGTAACGGTAATAGTGGTAATGGGGATGGCAAACCTTCTAATGGCGCTCAAGCCACAACAGGTGCTTTGAATATCCCAGCGACAGGAACTTACTACTTTACACGTGACACAAATATTAAGAAGGAACCAAAAGCAGATCTCAAACCTACTTTTGTTTTCGGCAAGGGTGACCATGTCATCTATGATAAAGTTTTGACAGCTGATAATCACCAATGGATTTCTTACATTAGTTACAGTGGTACACGTCGTTATGTGGATATTGCGGCTTTGAAAACGACTGAGTCTAAACCGGTGGCTCCTAAAGATGGGGTTAAACCTGCTCCAAAACCTGAACTTACGCCAGAGAAAACTACTGATAATTCAGAAGTGACAGAAGTACTTGAAATCCCAGACAAAGGGACTTATCACTTTAAGAAAACTGCTAATGTGAAATCTGAACCTAAAGTTTCCTCTAAGACTGAATTTACTTTCGAAGATGGTGATTCCTTGTCATATGATAAGGTTATGTTGGCAGATGGTCACCAATGGATTTCTTACAAGAGTTTTAGTGGTGCTCGTCGCTATGTTGATATTGCTAAAGTAGAGGTTAGTCAAGACAAAGCTGGTACTACAACAAGCGAGTCAGATCTTAAACCAAACCAACCGGTTGCTTCAGAGAATGTTAAACCAGTAGATAATAAGCCTATGGAAACCAAACCAGTCGATAAACCGGCTGAAAAACCAGCAGTGACAGGAGCTGATAAACTTCCTTCAAGTGGGCGTTACAACTTTACTAAGACTGTAGATGTTAAGGACGAACCAAAGGTGTCAGCCAAGACTGAGTTTGTTTTTATGAATGGCGATTCTGTCTTTTATGATAAGGTTTTGACAGCGGACAATCATCAATGGATTTCTTATGTCAGCTACAGTGGTAAACGTCGTTATGTTGATGTTGCGACTGTGAAAGTAACAACAAACAAGCCAGTTGAGTCTAAACCGACTGAAAATAAACTTACCGGTAAGCTTAACATTGAAAATATGACTGAAAATGGCTTTGATGTGGTTATTACTGAGGTTTCAGGTGCTGGTAAGGCTATCCAGGAAGTACTTGTTCCTGTCTGGTCTGACAAAGACGGTCAAGACGACCTCAAATGGCCATCTGCAAGTAAACAAGCAGATGGTAGCTACAAGACACATGTATCTATCAGCGATCACAAGAATAATCGTGGTGATTACACTGTCCACCTCTACTATAAGATTGATGGTAAACTTCAAGGTGTTGGTGGCACTCATACCAGTGTTCCAGTTCTTCAAGATCTTAGCCACCAATTGACCAATAACGGTTCTTACTACAGTGTTCGTGGTAAATACGATGATATTATCATTGTCAATAAAAAACATGGTCTTTCTAAGGACTATAACCCAGGTGAGAATCCTACAGCTAAGGCGGCTTTTGTTCGTCTTCGTGACGATATGATTAACCAAGGTTTGAATGTTGGACGTTCATACAGTGGTTTCCGTTCTTATGACTATCAAAAGACTCTTTACGATAACTATGTTAGCCGTGATGGTCAGGCAGCTGCGGACCGTTACTCAGCTCGTCCTGGATATAGTGAACATCAAACTGGTTTGGTCTTTGATTTGACCGATAAATCTGGTAATTTGCTTGAAGATTCACGTGCTAGCCAATGGCTTAAAGACAATGCACATAACTATGGCTTTATCGTGCGTTTCCAAGCAGGTAAGGAAGCTTCAACTGGCTACATGCCAGAAGCATGGCACATCCGCTATGTGGGTAAAGAAGCTAAAGACATCCACGATTCAGGTTTGAGTTTGGAAGAATACTTCGGTATCGAAGGTGGCGATTATGCTGCTAGCAGCAAACCTGCTGAAAGTAAATCAGCCACTACAGGTGCTATCAACCTTCCAGCGACAGGAACTTATACCTTTACAGGTCGTGCGTCAATCAAGGCGGAAGCTAAGGTTTCAAGCCCAGAGTTGGCCTACTATGACAAAGGTATGAGTGTTAACTACGATAAGGTTCTCACAGCCGATGGCCGTCAATGGCTTTCATACGTGACAGCAAGTGGTAACCGTCGTTATGTTGATATTGCAGCGGCCAAGGCAGAAGCTAAGCCAGAAACAAAACCAGTTGCGAAACCAGCGAATAACCCAAGTCTCCCAGAATCAGGCACTTATACCTTCACAGGTCGTGCGTCAATTAAGGCAGAAGCTAAGGTTTCAAGTCCAGAGTTGGCCTACTATGACAAAGGTATGAGTGTAAACTATGATAAGGTTGTCACAGCTGATGGTCGTCAATGGCTTTCATATGTAACAGCAAGTGGTAACCGTCGTTATGTTGATATTGCAGTAGCTAAGACAGAAGTAAGTCAACCAGCCGCAAAACCAAGTCTCCCAGAATCAGGTCGTTATACCTTCACAGGTCGTGCGTCAATCAAGGCAGAAGCTAAGGTTTCAAGTCCAGAGTTAGCCTACTATGACAAGGGCATGAGTGTTAACTATGACAAAGTTTTGACAGCCGATGGCCACACATGGCTTTCATATGTGGCAGCGAGTGGCAACCGTCGTTATGTTGATATTGCTTAATGAAGTAATGAATCAGGTTGGACAATGTGTCCAGCCTTTTTTGATAGCCTTTCTTTATCATGAGATTGAATTTTTCAATTTTTGTGACGTCTTTTGGAGTGCTATAATGGTTAATATAGAATCGAGGTTACTATGAAAATTGCATTGGTACAGATGGATGTTGCTCACGGAAAGCCTGTGGAAAATAAAAAGCACGTGAAAGAGATGTTGGAGAGGGCACTTAGCGAAAAGCCTGACGTCATTGTGCTACCTGAAATGTGGAATACTGGCTATGCTTTAGATGAACTGGATGGGCTTGCAGATAAGGAAGGTTTGGACTCTCAAGAAATCTTGTCTCATTTTGCTAGGAAACATGCTGTGGCTATTATCGGAGGGTCCGTTGCTATTGAGAAGGACGGCAAATTCTACAACACGACCTACGTCTACAATAAGTCTGGGGACCTAATCAATACCTATAGCAAGGTCCATCTCTTTGGCCTCATGGCAGAGGACCAGTATATGTCTGCAGGGTCTTCGGAGTCTGTATTTGAGCTTGATGGTGTGACAGCTACTAGTGTCATTTGTTATGATATTCGTTTTCCTGAATGGGTGCGAACACAGATGGCACAAGGAGCCAAGGTACTTTTTGTGGTAGCGCAGTGGCCAGAACCTCGTGTGCAACAATGGGAGATTTTGTTAAAGGCGCGTGCGGTTGAAAATCAAGCTTTTGTAGTTGCGGTTAATCGTGTCGGAACAGGACCAGACGATGTCTTTTCAGGGCATTCTATGGTTATCGATCCACTTGGAAATGTGGTCTTGCAATCCAAGGAGCATGAGGAGGGCATTTTTACGGCCGATATTAATCTTGAAGAGGTAGATAAGGTTCGAGGTCAGATTCCTGTTTTTGAGGATCGTCGCACGGACTTGTATCATTAAGGAGCGTTTATGTTATTTGAAGAATCGGACTTATTGAAGGCATTGCCAGAACAGTTTTTTGCAGGTTTGGTTGCTAAGGTTAATGCCAAGGTGGCGGAAGGAGCAGATGTGATCAATCTTGGTCAGGGCAATCCCGACCAACCGACCTATGACCATATTGTTGAGGCGCTGTGCCTTTCAGCGAAAAATCCTGCTAGCCATAAGTATTCACAGTTTCGAGGCAATCGTCCTTTTAAGGAAGCAGCTGCTAGTTTTTACGAAAAACATTATGGGGTTGATTTGGATGCAGAGCGTGAGATTTGTGTCATGGGTGGAGCTAAAATTGGACTAGTGGAATTGCCCCTAGCTTTGATGAATCCTGGCGACCTTCTGCTCTTGCCTGACCCAGGTTATCCAGATTACTTGTCAGGAGTGAGTCTAGGACGTGTAGCTTATGAGACCTTTCCTTTGACGGCTGAAAATGATTTTTTGCCAGATCTGGATGCCATTCCTGAGGAGACCGCTCGGCGTGCTAAGTTTATCTATATCAATTATCCGAATAATCCGACGGGGGCTGTGGCGACTAAGGCTTTTTATGAAAAGTTAGTTGCTTGGGCGAAGACCTACGAAGTAGGAGTGGTGAGTGATTTGGCTTACGGAGCTTTGGGTTATCAGGGCTATGAGAATCCTAGCTTTTTATCAACGCCTGGTGCTAAAGATGTGGGCATTGAGTTCTATACTTTCTCGAAAACCTTCAATATGGCTGGTTGGCGTTTGGCCTTTGCAGCTGGGAATGACCAGATGATTGAAGCCTTAAATCTGATTCAAGACCATCTTTTTGTGGGAATCTTTCCTGCCTTGCAGGAGGCTGGGATTGCAGCTCTCTTAGACCCTAAATCTGAGGAGGCTGTTGCTCAACTGAATGCGACTTATGATAGCCGTCGAGATGCTTTTGTCCAGGCAGCTGCTAAGATTGGCTGGCAGGCCTTTCCATCCAGAGGTTCTTTCTATGCTTGGATGCCTGTGCCAGAGGGGTACACCAGTGAGAGTTTTGCGGATCTTTTACTTGAGAAGGTCCATGTTGCTGTGGCACCAGGTAAAGGATTTGGTCCTGCGGGTGATGCTTATGTTCGTATTGGGCTTTTGGTAGAGCCAGAGCGTCTGGTCGAAGCGGTCGATCGTATTGCCAACTTGCATTTATTTAATAACTAGATAGCATTCGTGAAAACAAGTAGTTGAAAAAGACTGCTTGTTTTTTTCATATTAATTTCAGTTTTTCCTTGACAAATGAATAAAAATACAATAAACTGGTTACATATTTATTCAAAAAGGAGTGCATAAATGAAAGTTTCAATCGTTGGTATCACTGGTTATAGTGGTTTAGAGTTAGTTAAAATTTTGAATAATCATAAAAAAGTGGAACTTGTTTCTATTCACGCAACCAAGGAAGTGGGCCGACGATTGTCTGATGTGTATCCCTATCTGACAGATGTTTGTGACTTAGATATTGAAGCTTATGATGCGGAAAAGATTATGAAAAAGGCGGATTTGGTTTTCTTTGCCACACCTTCAGGAGTTGCTAGTTCGCTTGCAGAGGAATTTGTTCAAGCTGATTTTCCTGTTATTGATTTATCTGGGGATCATCGCTTGCCGGCAGATGTTTATCAAGGATGGTATAAAAAATCACCTGCCAAGCAGAGTGTTTTGAATAAATTTACATACGCATTATCAGAATATACAGATGTGAAGGATAAGAAATTTATCGCCAATCCTGGATGCTATGCAACAGCGACGGAGCTGGCCCTGATTCCTTTGGTTGCTTCTGGTCTGATTGAGACGGATAGTGTCATTGTGGATGCCAAGTCTGGTTTAACTGGTGCGGGTAAGGCTTTGAGCGAGTCTAGTCATTTTGTCAATGTTCACGATAATTACGTGACTTATAAACTCAATCATCATCAGCATATTCCTGAGATTGTTCAATCCTTGCAGAACTTTAATCCGGAAATGCCTGAGATTCAGTTTTCAACGTCGCTTTTACCAGTTAATCGCGGAATCATGGCTACGGTTTATTGTAAGTTGAAGAAGGACGTGACTGTAGCTGATGTGGCTTCAGCATTCACAAAGGCTTATAGCGATAAACCCTTTGTACGTGTTCAAGACAGCTTGCCAGAACTACACAACGTTATCGGATCGAATTTTACAGATATTGGATTTGCCTATAATGAAAAAACCAATGTTCTGACAGTTATTTCAGTCATTGATAATCTGCTTAAAGGAGCAGCTGGACAGGCAGTGCAAAATCTCAACCTCATGCAGGGGTGGGATGAGACGGAAGGTTTGCTTATGACACCGTCATACTTGTAGATGTAAGCATAGAGTTAGGAGAAAAAAATATGAAAGTCATCGATGGAACAATTGCTAGTCCGCTGGGATTCTCAGCAGATGGGCTACATGCAGGATTTAAAAAGAGAAAAATGGATTTTGGTTGGATTGTCTCTGAAAAACCAGCCAGTGTGGCAGGAGTTTACACGACCAATAAGGTGATTGCAGCTCCTCTGATTGTGACCAAGACCTCCGTTAAAAAGGCTGGGAAAATGAAGGCTATCGTTGTTAACTCAGGTGTAGCCAATTCTTGTACAGGGACTCAAGGTTTGGAGGATGCTTACACCATGCAGGAGTTGACCGCTGAAAAGCTAGGTGTTGAACCAGATTTGGTTGGTGTAGCCTCTACAGGGATTATCGGTGAGTTGCTACCAATGGATACCTTGAAAAATGGTCTTTCCAAGATAGTGGTTAATGGGAATGCGGATGATTTTGCCAAGGCGATTTTGACGACTGATACAGCGACTAAGACTATTGCTGTGACGGAGACCTTTGGACGTGATGTGGTTACTATGGCTGGTGTCGCTAAGGGCTCAGGCATGATTCACCCTAATATGGCGACCATGCTTGGATTTGTTACTTGTGATGCTAATATTTCTAGTGACACCCTGCAATTGGCCTTGAGCCAAAATGTGGAAAAGACCTTTAATCAGATTACAGTTGACGGAGATACTTCAACCAATGATATGGTTCTTGTTATGTCAAATGGTTGCACGCTCAATGAAGAGATTCTGCCAGATACACCAGAATTCGATAAATTTTCGAAGATGCTGAATTTTGTGATGCAAGAGTTGGCTAAGAAAATTGCCAAGGACGGTGAAGGTGCTAATAAACTCATCCAAGTTGATGTGGTTAATGCCCCTAATGCCCTTGATGCACGTATGATGGCAAAATCAGTTGTCGGTTCAAGCCTAGTTAAAACGGCTATCTTTGGTGAAGATCCTAACTGGGGACGTATTTTAGCCGCTGTTGGCTACGCTGGTGTGGATGTTCCTGTGGATAATGTTGATATTATGCTTGGCGGTCTGCCAGTTATGTTGGCCTCTAGTCCTGTTTCCTTTGATGATGAAGAAATGAAAGACATCATGCATGATGATGAAGTTACTATAACGGTAGATCTTCATGCTGGTCATGAAAAAGGAACTGCATGGGGGTGTGATCTTTCCTACGATTACGTTAAGATTAATGCCCTCTACCATACTTAAGTTATCTATGATAAAGGAGTTAACTGATGACTACTGAATATATTGTAATCAAGATTGGTGGAGTAGCCAGTAAGCAGCTAACTCCTGAGATATTGACTAAACTGTCAGAATGGCAGCAGGCTGGTCAAAAAATTGTTATCGTTCATGGGGGCGGTTTTGCTATTAATCAGCTGATGGAGGAGAATCATATTCCAATTCACAAGGTCAATGGTCTTCGTGTGACGGGTCAGTCAGATATGGCTTTGATCAAAGAAGCTTTGGTTGACATGGTTGGGAAAAACTTAGCAGGTGAGTTGACTACTGCAGGTTTGCCAGCCTATCAGCTTGTAGATGAATTGTCAGACCTTGTTCATGCTGATTTCTTAGATCAAGAGACCTATGGTTTTGTGGGTGAGGTCAAAAACATCACTAATCAAACCCTAGTGAGCCTCCTATCTCAAGGCAAACTTCCCTTGATTCCGAGTCTAGGCTATAGTGAGCAGGGGGATTTGCTCAATATTAATGCCGATTACCTTGCCAGAGCAGTGGCGATTAGTCTAGGTGCTAAAAAACTTATCCTTCTGACAGATGTCAAGGGCGTTTTAGAAAATGGTCAGGTTTTGGAGCAGCTGAATTTTGTGGACGTTCAGAAAAAAATAGATTCAGGTGTGGTTACTGGAGGCATGATTCCTAAAATTCAAAGTGCTGTTCAGACAGTTCAGGCTGGTGTCGAGCAGGTCATTATTGGTGATAACCTGACAGACGGTACCATAATCAAGGAGTAAGAGATGACAAAATTATTTTCAAACTATAAGCGGGCAGCGATTGATTTTGCTTCGGCTCAGGGCAATTATTTGACAGATACAGCTGGCAAGACCTACTTGGATTTTTCATCGGGTATCGGGGTAACCAATCTGGGCTATCATCCCCATGTCAATCAGGCTTTGACAGAGCAGGTGGGCAAGATTTTGCATCAGCCTAATCTTTATCACAATCAGTTACAAGAGGATGTTGCTGACCTTTTAATTGGTGACAAGGACTATCTGGCCTTTTTCTGTAACAGTGGTGCAGAGGCTAATGAGGCAGCCATCAAAATCGCCCGTAAGGCTTCAGGTAAACAAGAAATCATTACCTTCCAAAATTCCTTCCATGGTCGAACGTTTGGCTCCATGTCTGCCACTGGTCAGGATAAAATCAAACAAGGTTTTGGTGAAGGTGTGCCCCACTTTAGCTATGCTATTTTCAATGACATAGACAGTGTCAAGTCCCTAGCCAATGAAGCAACTGCGGCTATTATGCTGGAGTTGGTTCAAGGGGAATCAGGTGTGCAACCTGCGGATCAGGACTTTGTTAAGGCTTTGTCTGATTTTTGTAAGGAGACAGGTATTTACCTCATTGTAGATGAGGTTCAGACAGGAATTGGTCGTACTGGTAAGCTTTATGCTTATGAGCACTACGATATTGAACCAGATATCTTTACTTTAGCCAAAGGTTTGGCCAATGGGGTGCCAGTTGGTGCCATGCTTGCCAAGTCATCTCTTGGAGAGGCTTTTTCTTACGGAAGTCATGGCTCTACCTTTGGAGGAAACAAACTGGCCATGGCGGCGGCCAAGGCTACGCTTGAAGTCATGTTGGCTCCAGGTTTTCTGGATACTGCTCTTGAAAATGGGAACAAGCTACAAGAACAATTGCAGGCAGCTTTATCTGATAAAGAGACGGTTACCACTGTACGTGGTTTGGGCTATATGATTGGGATTGAGACTACGGGCAATATAGGAGAATTGGTCCAGGCAGCTAGAGATAAGGGTTTGATTGTCTTAACTGCAGGGACAAACGTGATTCGACTCTTGCCACCAATCACCCTAAGTGATGCTGAAATCGAAAAGGGTGTATCTATCCTATCAGAAATATTTGACTAGAACATAAAAATCACTTGATTCTTTAATCAAGTGATTTCTTTTAATCATTGTCAGTAGCAATCTCGCTGAGAAGTCCCTTAGCTGTTGTTGTTGGCAGAATACGGACACGATTAAGTGAGAGGAGACCATCCTTAGCACTAGCTAGCCCTTCGTTAGTTGTTAGTCCTAACTTGTATGTTTTCTTAGCTAGGTCCAGTGTCGTTTGATTGTAGCGACCTGATGGGTAGGCAATGGTATTGACCTTAGTATTGAGTTTGTTTTCAAGAAAGTCGATAGAATCCGTTAATTCAACCTTTTGTGTTGCCTTGTCAGTGGCTGACAAATCGGGGTGGTTAACCGTATGAGACTGGAAGCTCATGCCGTGAGCCATCATTTCTTTCATCTGCTTGACGGTAAGATTTCCAGCATTTCCCTTCTTAACAAAGCCAGTGATCACATTGTTGGTCGCCTTAGCCTTGTATTTTTTGAGAATCGGATAGGCAATCGTATAGAAGTCTTCGTTACCATCATCAAAGGTCAGCCAAACAACCTTCTTAGCAGGCAAGGCATTTTCGGTGAAGGCTTTATAGGCTTCTTCAGGTGTTAGGAAATAGTAACCTGCCTTAGCTAATGCCTTGATTTGTGCCTCGAAGAGGTCTGGGTCAACGATAAGGTTGGCGTTAGAAGCTTCAGATGGATCCATGACGTGCACAGCATGATACATCAGGATAGGGATTTGGACAGGCTCGTCATAGGTTTTCCATTTACTTATAGTCTTAGACTGACTGGTCTGAGTCTGTTGTTGATTGCTTTTCGACTGGTTTGGTCGGTTTAACATGAAAACTGCCAGTAAGCCAAGAAGAACTAGGTTTAGTAAAAGCAGAAGAAGGTTCAATTTTTTTCTATTGGTTTTAGTTGATTTTTTCTTTTGAGAAGTCATTGTATCCCCTTTCGGATAGGTCTAGCTATTATTCTAACAAAAATGGGCTGGAAATGCACAGGATTTTCAGTAAAAAAGAATACTGTGCTCCTTAAATGGCAACAATATTCTGTCAATTCCGATAGAAATATGGTACAATTAAAAAAATGTATGTTTTTAAGGAGAAATCGTAAATGTCTATTAAAATTGGATTGCTTGGCTTTGGTACAGTAGCTAGCGGTATTCCTTTCCTTTTGAAGGAAAATGGTGAAAAGGTTCTTGCAGCCTCACGTGACCAACTCGAAATTGCGAAGGTTTTGGTTAAAGATGACGAGGAAAAAAATCGTCTTATCGCTGCAGGTAACGACTACAATTTTGTCACAAATGTTGACGAAATCCTTAACGATGACGAGATTCAAATCGTTGTCGAATTGATGGGACGTATCGAGCCAGCTCGTACTTTCATCACAAAAGCGCTTGAAGCAGGTAAAAACGTAGTTTCTGCCAACAAAGACTTGATTGCTACTCACGGCAAAGAGTTGATTTCTCTTGCCCAAGATAAGGGTGTAGCTTTCTACTATGAAGCTGCCGTTGCTGGTGGTATTCCAATTTTGCGTACTTTGGCTAATTCTTTGACATCTGACAAGGTAACACGTATCCTTGGTGTGCTCAACGGAACATCTAACTTCATGATGACTAAGATGGTGGACGAAGGTTGGTCATATGAGGATGCTCTTAAGACTGCCCAAGAACTTGGTTATGCTGAAAGTGATCCAACCAACGACGTTGAAGGTATTGACGCTGCTTATAAAGCTGTTATCCTTAGCCAATTTGGTTTTGGTGCCACAATTGATTTTGACGATGTGACTCACAAGGGGATTACAAACATCTCTACTGATGATGTAGCTGTCGCTCAAGAATTGGGCTATGTTATCAAATTGGTTGGTGATGTGCGTGAAGTAGAATCAGGTATCTCAGCAGAAGTATCGCCAACATTCTTGCCAAAAAATCACCCACTTGCTAGCGTCAACGATGTTATGAATGCAGTCTTTGTTGAATCTATCGGTATCGGCGAATCAATGTACTACGGACCAGGTGCTGGTCAAAAACCAACAGCAACATCTGTTTTGGCAGACATTATCCGTATTGCTCGTCGTCTTTCAGATGGCAATGTTGGGAAACCATTCAACGAGTTCCGTCGTGACTTGCCATTGGCTAATCCAGCAGACGTCAAGAGTAACTATTACTTTGCCCTTGATACGCCAGACGAAAAAGGAAAAATCCTTCACTTGTCTGAAATCTTCAACTCAGAAGATATTTCATTTGAACAAGTCTTGCAACAAAAAGCAAATGGTACAACAGCTCGTATCGTTGTGATTACACATGCTATGTCTAAAACACAACTCAAAGCTGTTACTGAAAAACTTGAAGCAGCAGAAGATTTCACTGTTGTCAACACATTGAAAGTTTTGTCTAACTAATTGATAAGCCCATACTGGTGCGTATAAGAAAGGTATTCAAGGAGAAAAGTCGCTGATGGCTTTCCTCCTTTTGGTGTATTATTATGAAAATTACTGTCCCAGCAACATCTGCTAATATTGGTCCAGGTTTTGACTCTGTGGGTGTTGCCGTTTCTAAATATTTGACAATCGAGGTGCTTGAACCAGCAGATGCATGGCATATCGAACACGATTTGGGAGATATTCCTTCAGATGAAAATAATCTCCTCATTTCAACAGCCTTGCAAGTGAAGTCTGATTTGCAGCCCCATAAATTGGTGATGACATCAGATATTCCCTTGGCACGTGGTCTCGGTTCTTCAAGTTCTGTTATTGTCGCAGGAATCGAGTTGGCCAATCAATTGGCAGACTTGAAGCTCTCAGACGATGATAAACTTGATATTGCGACCAAGATTGAAGGGCACCCAGACAATGTTGCCCCAGCTATTTTTGGGAATCTTGTTGTGGCCTCTTATGTGGACGAACATGTTAATAGCATCGTTACAGATTTTCCAGAGTGTGCCTTTGTAGCCTTCATTCCGAGCTATGAACTTAAGACGTCTGATTCACGTGGGGTGCTTCCAAGTGACTTGTCTTACAAAGAAGCTGTAGCTGCATCATCTATTGCCAACGTTGCCATTGCTGCCCTCTTTGCAGGTGATTTGGTTAAGGCAGGACGTGCTATCCAAGGAGACATGTTCCACGAACGCTACCGTCAAAAATTGGTTAAAGAATTTGCGACTATTAAGGAATTGTCAGGTCAATACGGTGCTTATGCGACCTATCTCTCAGGCGCTGGCCCAACAGTTATGACCTTGACGCCAAAGAATCAGGCTGAGGCACTTAAAACTGCAATAGATGGTCTTGGTTTAGATGGTGAAACCTTCATCCTATCTGTGGATAAAGCAGGTGTTGTCGTTGACTAGAAAAAATCAAGGGCTACTCTTTGGTTTAGCAACCTATATTCAATGGGGATTTTTATCTCTTTTTTGGAAGCTTTTAGCAGGTGTTTCGGCTTACAACACCTTCTCATGGCGAATTGTTTTTACTGTAGTGACTATGTTGGTCTATGCCCTAGTTGCTAAGCAAAATGCACGTTTTAAAGATGAATTAATCGAACTTTGGCGAGATAAGAAAGTCTTACTTCGGATGCTACTTGCTAGTTTTCTCATAGCAGCTAACTGGTTGATTTATATCTATGCTGTGGGTCATGGTCAAGCGACGCAGGCTAGCTTGGGCTATTACATTATGCCTATTGTTTCTATCCTATTTGCCCTCATTTTTCTTCGTGAATCATTGAGTAGGACCATGTGGGCAGCAGTGGTATTGGCCTTTATAGGAGTACTGGTTCTTGTTGTCAATACAGGAAAACTTCCCATGGTTTCTTTGGGATTGTCCCTGACCTTTGGTTTCTATGGTTTAATCAAAAAAGGGGTTAAGCTCTCCAGTGACGTAGCCATGTTAGTAGAAAGTGGATTGCTACTACCTTTTGTAGCTATCTATCTCATATTCTTTTCTCCAGAATCATTTTCTTCCTATTCGAGCTTGGAGATGTTTCTCCTAGCCATCTCAGGTGTAGTGACGGCTGTTCCTTTGCTTTGCTTCTCAGAAGCAGTCAAAAGGGCACCGCTTAACCTTATCGGTTTCATCCAGTATCTTAATCCTACCATTCAACTTCTCGTAGCCATTCTCATTTTTGGTGAGACAGTCAGCATTGGAGAATTGAAAGGTTTTCTCTTTATCTGGATAGCCATCCTAGTCTTTGTAACTGGCCAAATAGTAACATTTCGTAGAAGTTCCTGATAGCTATCGGGAACTTTTTATAATGCCGTCCTAAAAATTAATCAAGCTTATCTGACAATTTTAGAATTTTAAGATATAATAGTGATATTAGATTAAAATAATGGAGTATTTTATGCGAAAAACGAAAAAGCTAGTGAGCTATCTGATTCTGCTTGCTATTCCAGTTGCTATTGCTGTAGCCCTGTTTGTTTTTAACGGTTCGGGTTATCGCTTGTCAGAACAAGATGCGGCAGACATCGCCTACAAAAATGCTGGTGTCCAAACTTCTGAGATTTCTCAATCAGCAATCTCAAAATTACGTATTGGATTACATGGAAGCTATAGTGTTAGTTTTACAACACCCGACAATCATTTTGAATACACTATTGATGGTCAGTCAGGATCTATTTTGAAACATAAGAGTGACCATCCAACATCTAAGGATGAGGATGATACTAAAAAAGGTGAAGAGCCTAAAGATGAGAGTCAGTCTAGCGAAAGCAAGGATGAGCCACCAGTATCTAAAGAAGCTGCTCAAACAACAGCCCTCAATCATGCGGGATTGGCTGAAGGTTCTGTAACGAACTTGACGGTAGATTTGAAGACTGAAGGAAGCGGGAAAGTCTACAATATTAGCTTTGATTATGCAGTGAGTCATTTGCGTTATAAATACGCAGTAAATGCTGATTCGGGAGCTATCGTAGCCTATACAACTGAGTATCTCACAGGGGTTGCGACTCCTGCTCAGTAGGTCGCAGATAGAGTGAAAGCTCTCCTTATCATTGAGGAAAATCCTTGCAATTTCTCTGAAATGGTGTAAACTTAAAGCGAAAACGGTAACAGTAGTTGTAAAAGTTGCCGTAGAATCAAGGAGGCTTTGACCATGAAAGAATTCCAAGCATTTAAAGACACGCTTAGCAATAAGGCTCTCAAAGCCATTTACGAAGAAAGTAAATTGGAAGTCCAAGACGAAACAACTGAAGGTACAGAAGCTTTCTCACTAGCCTTGGCAACCCAAATGGCTATCAATCTACTTGAAAGCTATGAAAAATGGCTAAAAGAAGAAAGAGCTAAGGAAGAAAAATAAGATACAATCCTTGTCGGAAGACAGGGATTTTTCTTATGAGAATAAGAAGTGATGCATTGTATCTATGTTTCAAAGTGGAATCTGTAGTCTGACTTATTGTGATAACATCTTCCCCATAATTTCGTTTGTCTTGAGATTAAAAATGTGATAGAATAAGACCAATCAGAGGTGCTTTGAAGCCCATTTGTCACAGGAAGCGGTGGTACTGAGAAATCCGCACAAATGCCAAAGCTGGTTGCTGATGGTCAAATTGAATCAAGAAAGCTGTGAGTGGTTGCCACTCAAAACTGGGTGGTACCGCGGATACACATTCGTCCCTGTCATATTATGGCAGGGATTTTCTATATCTTTTAAAGAACCAAGACCGAAGGTCGCAGGTGAATTTAGAGATATTGATGCAGACGGAGCGAAAGCGAGGTCTACGTTCCTACCAAAGGAGGGTGACATGAAGCAATCTTTTGAGACCAGTAAATTGTATTATGGTTTTCCCATTTTTATCTTGGGTTACCAGGACCAGACACATGGCTATAATGTGACGACTTGTAGTTCTTCCTATAGTCTAGGAGATTGGCTAGTCATCGGGGTTGGTAGCGAGGAAAATGCGGCAGACCAGATTAAACATTATCAGAAATTTACAGTGAATATTCCTGATGAAAACCTCATGCTAGAGATGGAACAGGCTGGTTTTATTAGTCATCGTGAAAAGATTGATAAACTTGGCTTGGATTTCCGACCTTCTGAACTGACACAAGCACCTATTTTGGATGCTTGTCCAGTCGTTTTGGATTGTAAGGTAGACAGAATTATTGAGGAAGATGGTATCTGTCATATCTTTGCTAAGATTCTAGACCGTCTGGCTGAATCTGATTTGTTGGATGATAGGGAACATTTTAAAAATGACCGTTTTGCACCGGCTTACTTTATGGGAGATGGACATAAGCGTGTCTATCGCTATCTAGATGACCGAATCGACCCCATGGGAAGCTTCATCAAGAAAGCGAGGAAGAAGAATGACAAGAGCTGAATTACCAGAACAAATCGAAACAGAACGTCTTCTTTTACGAGTCCGAACAGTGGCGGATGCCGAAGATATCTTTGATTTTGCCAGTCATCCAGAAGTCTCTTACCCAGCAGGATTTCCACCCGTCAAGACCTTGGAAGATGAGATTTACTATCTAGAGCATATCCTCCCCGAGCGCAATCAAAAAGACAATCTCCCAGCTGGTTATGGCATTGTGGTCAAGGGGACTGATAAAGTGATCGGTTCTGTTGATTTCAACCATCGCCACGAAGATGATGTGCTGGAAATTGGCTATACCTTGCACCCAGATTATTGGGGCCGAAGCTATGTGCCAGAAGCGGCGCGTGCTTTGATTGACCTAGGATTTAAGGATTTGGGTCTTCACAAGATTGAGCTGACATGTTTTGGCTACAATGTCCAAAGTCAACGCGTCGCTGAGAAGCTTGGTTTTACCCTCGAAGCTTGTATAAGGGACCGCAAAGATGCCCAAGGAAATCGCTGTGACAGTTTGATGTATGGCTTGTTGAAGAGTGAGTGGGAAGTAATGATAGATGGCTAAAAAGAAAAATCGACAAAAAGAATTTAAGCGTAAGCAAAAATTGATGATAAAAGTTGTTTCTGAAGAAGAAATTGCATTGACAGAATCACTTGGGTATCAACCTGTCTTTGTAGAACGTCGGAAAATTCAAAATTTTGATGAACAAAACATAGCAATGATGCAATATTTTTATGAATATGGGGTTTATCCGGATGTTCAGGAAATCAATTCCAAATTGGGAACCGGGACTTTTGATTGGAATCAAGATCATGCTTTATTCAGAGAAGCTATGTATACTCCAAATAAACAAAAGAGAAATAAACTGTTAAAACAAGTTTTAAAGCTTAACCCAGATTATTTTGCTGCCGAGTATCATCTTTTTCTTTCGACTGTTCAAGACATTGACTTACCAACTTTTAAAAGAGTATTGGAATTTGAAACTCTGGTTTTAGAAAAATGGAAAATCAATGGGTATAACAATTGGAACTCCTTTGAAGCACGCCCGATCCTAACTGCTCTTATGTTTCTGATTGAATATTATATGGCGGAAAGATTTTATTATAAGGCTTTGGAAATGGTTAACTTATACTTAAGTAAACAACCAGAGCGATTCCCTCCTAACTTTGTTTTCTGTATGCTCTCTCTATATCATATCACTGGGCAAGAATCTAAAGTTGAACGGTTCTATCAGGAAGAACTGAATCAAGGAATACGTAGTGATACTGTGTTGATACATGCTATTATTTCTGCTTTCTCTAGAGGAAAGGTTGAAGAGGCAAGTAAATTATTTGCAAAACTTGTGGAAATCAACGATGATGCTGTTGACTATTTTATAGATGAAGATTGGCCCTTTAAGATTCCTGAAATAGAAGAACTGGAATGTTATTACCCAAATTCAGTCGAATCACTACAAGCTAGCCTGTATCCTATGTCTGATTATTTACAGGAAAATATTATTTTGACAGACTTTTTGACAAATGAGGCAGAGAAATTTTGCTCTATATCAGGAATTACTAGCCCTCCTGATTTAGCGGAAAAGTTATATACGGTAACTAACTGGTTCTCGTTTATGCGAGAAGAGAAAATGAAGGGAATTCGGATGGATATTGTCCGCATTTTTGTTGAAAATGGAATTCAAACGTCTGCTGACTTTAAAAATTGGACAGAAAAAGAAATCCTCGCTTTGAAGGGAATTGGTCCTGTTACCGTTCAGAAGCTAAAGGGAAATGGGATAAGGTTTAAAAAAGATAATTAATTATTTATTAATAAAAATTTAAATAAACAATAGAAATAACTAGAAAGGACACACACATGTCTAAAGAACTTTCACCAAAATACAATCCAGCCGAGGTTGAGGCTGGTCGTTACCAAAAATGGCTTGACGAAGATGTTTTCAAGCCTTCTGGCGATAAAAAGGCTAAGCCTTATTCAATCGTTATTCCACCACCAAACGTAACTGGTAAACTTCACCTTGGTCACGCTTGGGATACAACCTTGCAAGATATCATTATCCGTCAAAAACGTATGCAAGGTTTCGATACGCTTTGGCTTCCAGGTATGGACCACGCAGGTATTGCTACTCAAGCCAAGGTTGAAGCCCGTTTGGCTGAAGATGGCATCTCTCGTTATGACCTTGGTCGTGAAAAATTCCTTGATAAAGTCTGGGAATGGAAAGACGAGTATGCGTCAACTATCAAGCAACAATGGGGTAAGATGGGACTCTCTGTAGACTACTCTCGTGAGCGTTTCACACTTGACGAAGGTCTTTCAAAAGCGGTTCGTAAGGTTTTTGTAGAGCTATACAAGAAAGGCTGGATCTACCGTGGCGAATTTATCATCAACTGGGATCCAAAAGCTCGTACAGCCCTTTCTGATATCGAGGTTATTCACAAGGATGTCGAAGGTGCCTTCTACCACATGAACTACATGTTGGAAGACGGTTCACGTGCCCTTGAAGTAGCAACAACACGTCCTGAGACTATGTTTGGGGATACTGCAGTAGCGGTTAACCCAAATGATGACCGTTATAAAGACTTGATTGGTAAAAATGTTATCTTGCCAATCTTGAACAAGCCAATCCCAATCGTTGGGGACGAACACGCAGACCCTGAGTTTGGTACTGGTGTGGTTAAAATCACTCCTGCCCACGACCCTAATGACTTCTTGGTTGGTCAACGTCATAACTTGCCACAAGTCAATGTTATGAACGATGATGGTACCATGAATGAATTGGCTGGTGAATTCAACGGTATGGACCGCTTTGAAGCACGTAAGGCTGTTGTTAAGAAATTGGAAGAAATCGGTGCCCTTGTCGAAATTGAAAAAATGACTCACTCAGTTGGTCACTCAGAGCGTACAGGTGTGCCCGTTGAGCCACGTTTGTCTACCCAATGGTTTGTTAAGATGGATCAATTGGCTAAGAATGCTATCGCAAACCAAGACACAGACGACAAGGTTGATTTCTACCCACCTCGTTTCAACGATACCTTCCTTCAATGGATGGAAAATGTCCATGACTGGGTAATCTCTCGTCAGCTCTGGTGGGGTCACCAAATCCCTGCTTGGTACAATGCTGAGGGTGAAATGTACGTTGGCGAAGAAGCACCAGAAGGTGACGGATGGAAACAAGACGAAGATGTCTTGGATACTTGGTTCAGTTCTGCCCTCTGGCCATTCTCAACTATGGGTTGGCCTGACGTGGAAGCAGAAGACTTCAAACGTTACTTCCCAACTTCAACCTTGGTAACAGGTTATGATATCATCTTCTTCTGGGTGTCTCGTATGATCTTCCAATCATTGGAATTCACAGGACGCCAACCATTTAAGAATGTCCTTATCCACGGCCTTATCCGTGACGAGCAAGGACGCAAGATGTCGAAATCTCTTGGTAACGGTATCGACCCAATGGATGTTATCGAGAAATATGGTGCCGATGCCCTCCGTTGGTTCCTTTCAAACGGTTCTGCACCAGGTCAAGACGTGCGCTTCTCTTACGAGAAAATGGATGCTTCATGGAACTTCATTAACAAGATTTGGAACATCTCGCGCTACATCCTCATGAACAATGAAGGGTTGACCTTGGATGCGGCACGTGAAAATGTAGCTAAAGTGGCTGCTGGTCAAGCAGGTAACGTTACAGACCGTTGGATTCTCCATAACCTCAACGAAACTATCGGTAAGGTCACTGAAAACTTTGATAAGTTCGAATTTGGTGTGGCTGGTCATATTCTCTACAACTTCATCTGGGATGAGTTTGCGGACTGGTATGTTGAGTTGACTAAGGAAGTGCTTTATAGCGATAACGAGGATGAAAAAGTCATCACACGTTCTGTTCTTCTTTACACCTTGGATCAAATCTTGCGTCTCCTTCACCCAATCATGCCATTCGTAACTGAAGAAATCTATGGCCAAATCTCTGAAGGAACGATTGTGACTGCGGAATACCCAGTGGTTCGTCCAGAGTTTGAAAACGAAGAAGCAGCAGCGGGCGTTGAAGCTCTTAAAGACGTGATTCGTTCAGTACGTAACTCTCGTTCAGAAGTGAACGTAGCTCCAAGCAAACCAATCACTATCTTGATTAAGACAAGCGACAGCAAGCTCGATGCCTTCTTCAATGACAATGTCAACTACATCAAACGCTTCACAAACCCAGAACACTTGGAAATTGCAGCAGATGTCGAAGTACCTGACTTGGTTATGTCAAGCATCATCACAGGTGCAGAAATCTACTTGCCACTCGCTGACCTTCTAAATGTCGAAGAAGAATTGGCTCGTCTTGAAAAAGAATTGGCCAAATGGCAAAAAGAACTCGACATGGTTGGTAAGAAACTTAGCAATGAACGCTTCGTAGCTAATGCCAAACCAGAAGTTGTCCAAAAAGAACGCGACAAACAAGAAGATTACAAAGCTAAATACGATGCGACAGTCGTACGTATTGAAGAAATGAAGAAATTGGTGAAACAACAATTGATTAAAGTTTTCTAAAAATATATTCTGATTGCTTTTAAATAAATTTGATAATGATATTAATTATTTCCTGATGCAATAGTTGAATATATGGAGCATAATAAAATGGGCCTAGAAGAAAAAATCCGTAAAGACATTGTGCTTATTAATAGCAAAATTTCTAGTTTTAAGAATAAAGATGAAATTATTCGACATCTTAAAAAGAAATTTGATGCTTTGACAAATTTTGAAAAAGAACAACTCTGGGAAGATTTTAAAAACGAGAATTTTATAAAAACTCGAATTTCCGAAATTGCAATAAACAAAGTGTTGTATAAGAAACATGTTGGAGATTATCTTGAATCTAAAATGTTGAATATAATTGAAGAGAAGTGTAAAGAAAGTTCTTATGACTTATTGTCCGAAATCATGTCAAAATCGCTATTAACTGAACTTGATTTTCCATTAGATGAAAAAGAAACAAAAATTTTGATAAAACGTCTCTCGAAATCAATTAGATCTCTATTCCCGTTAATACTATCTGATGGTTTTAGTACTAATCTTAGTTCTGTAGATACCGGTATAATGACATCCAATGCAGGAGATTCTGCTCAATTTTTGTTTATTGCTAGGGCTATATTAGCAGGTTTTGATAGTTCAAATGTTGATGTTAGAACTTCTAGATATGATGCAATTGTTGGATATAAGGGAAAAACATTTAGAGTCCAAGTAAAAGGGATTAGTGGTAATACAATTTATTTTAAAGATCGCGCAAGAGGTGGACAAGGAATTGATTATACTCATGAGAGAAACAAAGGTAGACGTATTACAAAAGAAGATTGTGATATCTATGTAGCAGTTAATAAGAAAAATGGCTTGGTATATCTAATTCCTATAGAAGTTGTAGAGCAAAGCAAGGAAAAAGTTTCAACAAATGAAATGAAAAAATATCTTGAATACTGGAGTATCTTTGATGAACTTTTAGATCAAAAAATAAAACAAAAATCAAGAGCGCGTAAGTGGAAAGCAAGAATTAGATAATTAGTAAAGGAGCAAACATGACAAATTCTGTAAGTTCGAACCGACCAGAGAAGTACAACATTGCAGCTTTCTTCTCTGGTGTTGGGGGAATTGAGTTGGGATTTGAACAGACCAACGAGTTCAGAGTGGTGTATGCCAATGAATTTGATAAGTATGCGCGTCAGACTTATCGTTTGAATTATCCGAACACGCATTTGGATAGTCGGGATATTCATGCGGTGCAACCGAAAGACATTCCGGCTGAACGTGTGGATGTGATTATGGGAGGCTTCCCTTGTCAAGCTTTTAGTATTGCGGGTTACCGCAAGGGTTTTGATGATGATCGTGGTGATCTTTTCTTCGAATTGCTTCGGATGATTGAGGGACGAAAACCTCGTGCTATTTTCATCGAAAATGTAAAGAACATGGTTGGTCATGACCATGGGAATACTTTTAAGGTCATTCGTGAAGCTTTGACTGAGAACAACTACTTCATCAAGTGGAAGGTTCTCAATGGGAAAGACTATGGGAATATCCCACAAAACCGTGAGCGTATCTATATTGTTGGTTTCGATACTAAAGAAGCCTACGATGTTTTTGAATTTCCTGAAGAAGTCAATTTGACAACTTCTTTGAGTGATGTGATTGATTTTGGTGCGACACCTGGCGAAGCATTCTATTACAGAGAAGGTAAGCAAAGATTTTATGATGAATTAAAAGAGTGTGTGACTAGTCAGGATACGGTATACCAATGGCGTCGCCAATACGTTCGTGAAAATAAGAATGGTGTAGTCCCTACTCTGACAGCAAATATGGGAACAGGCGGACATAACGTTCCATTGATCTTGACAGACAGTGGTGAGATTCGTAAGTTGACTCCGAAAGAAACCTTTAATGTTCAAGGGTATCCAAAATCCTTTAGACTCCCAGAGGGGGTTTCTAACGGTCAGCTGTATAAACAAGCAGGAAACAGTGTCGTTGTTCCTGTAATTAAACGCATTGCGGAGAATGTTGCTAAGGCTTTAAACAAGGGTATAGGTAAAACTCAACATGATCGCTCAGGAAATATCGCAATTATCTATATCAAGATGAATGGACAATTTGAAGGCGAGTCGTATGTTAAAGATTTTGTAAATAATGAAGCCGATGCATACAAAAAAATTTATGAAGAATATGATGGCAATCTTGAAGTTATTACTGATAAACAGTATGAATCGTTGATTCGTAATAAAAAAAGTAAAGAGTTCTATATGCTGTCCATAAATAGATAATGAATCTATACGTTTTGTTTTTTCCAGCTAAAATTATGTTAGGTTATCCGAAAATCGTAGCAATTTAGCGTTTTACAGCATTATTTAACGAATTATATAAGTAAGAGGACTAGTGAAAATCTAGTCTTCTTTTGATATACTTAAGCAAGAAGTGAGGATCAATTGATGTGGGAACACCTAAAACAAGAACAAAAAGAAAAATACAAGACTCTCATTACCAATTTTGCTAGTCTGAGTGAGGCCTTTTCACAAAAAGCAGAAGTAGATGAAAAGAATAGCGCAGAGGATTTTGTAGCTCCAATTGTTAATTCAAAATTTCAAGAAACAGTTTTTCAAAGAGCTTTTCAAGCAGTTGGAGAGGATATTGCAAATACCTCCTATGATGCTTCGGTTGTCGTTGATGAGAACCACAAATATCTTGTTGGTATCAAATCATTTGGTCTTAATTCAGGCGACCAAAAGATTGCTCAGTTTAAGAAAGACTCACAGTCTTGGAATGAATTACTAAGTGAAATTACTTTTTATGCTGAGATTTCTCCTGATAAAGAAAGTGCAGATAGGGAAAATTATGGGCGATATGAAAAATTAGCTCGAAAAATTGCAACTTTACGGAATCAACGAATTGAATCTTCCAAAGCATTGATTAAGGGTTTTAAGTCAGATTCAACCCATGTGGAGGCTGTGTATCATGTATTAATGCCGACACCAAAAGGTAGAGTCCCTCAAATTCATGTGGGCGAGACATCTTATTTACCAGTTGATTTGGACAATTTACAAATTAAAGGGTCGACCAATCTAAAAAATCCAACGAATTTTAGGTTTACCGATGGTCATCATGATTACAAATACACTGCTGCAGATAGTCAGCTACATATGACTTTTAATAATAAGGAGATTATTGTCGATACTTGGGATGTACAGTATGTCGAAGACCCCTTTTATCTTTTTGAGAATCTTCATTTATTGACAGCAGATAAGAAAGATTCTGATATTTTAGAAACTGTCTCTTGGGTAATCACAGATAAAAATGGTAATGTAGAAGAAAATTCTGGTTTTAATGGATTTAATGGCGGATCCAAGTTAGCTAAGAAAGACCGTTTACCACGTATTATAAAATTTCAGCATCGCTTTAAAAACGAGTTATCCTCAGAGGAGATGGCTTTTGCTATACATTCATTAGAGGAGATTCTATTAAAAAGTTGGAAGACTAAGGAAGAAAAAAATCAAATGAAGATTATTCGTGAGAAGTTAGTAGATTTTGCTCACTTAAAGAATAATCGAAATTTAAAAAAGAGTATTGAAAAGTTGGTTTACCGACCTGTGAGCGAGGTTTACATCCCAATTCCAGAATCAAATCATTTTCATACCGAGCGACCAGATTTTTTTGGAAAAAATATTGGTACGTTTAAACCTGGAACAAAGAAGCTCGCTCTTTCAAAAGAAAATCGAACGTTTAAGTTGAAATTTTTACCATCTGGAGATATTATTGATGCCTATATTAACCAAGAATCTGGGAAAGCAATCCAGTCTATAGATAAACAGGATATTCTTGGTAATTGGATTTTGAGAGGAGTTTTCCAACTTGCTGAGCGGGAAATCCTAACGGCACAACGTTTAGATGAATTGGAAATCAACGGTATTCGTCTCAGCAAATTCAAAAATGGTGAAATTGGTATAGAGTTTATCTGGATTGATATTGATAATCCCCCATCAGATGCTATTGGATGGGTGGCAAAGAACAAATAATTATTTTCAAATTCCTAAAATAATTTTCCCCCTTCAGCTTTCTTTTTATGATATGACGAAATCAGTAACGATAATTTTATATTCGTAAGATACCTATAAGAGATGAGTAGTAGAAAAGTCGGAATAAAACATAATACACAATGGTTAAACTAAGCTATAGTAAGTTTGATATTTTTATTTATAACTACTTAACTAGATTGAATACTTCGTAAAACTAGAGTACTCTAGAAGTGAAAAAATCATAGAAATTCTTAGATTAATTGCACCAAAAACTTTCATAGATATGGAAATATATTTGTTTCTTGCAGACTTTCGAATTATTAAAGAGGACTTGGACATGGTGGGGAAGAGACAAACAAAGAATACCTAAGCGGAGATTATTCAGAATAAGTGTGGCGAATAAGTTTGTTCTCAATACAATTACTATCTAAAATATTCTGTAAGTTCTAACCGACCTGAGAAGTACAACATTGTAGTTTCTTTCTCAGATGTTGAAAAATAGAGTTATAGTTTGAACAAACCAATGAATATGATAGGTATGGTTGTCAGTCTGATTGTTTAAATGATTCAAATTTATATTTTGATAATCGTGAAACCTTATCCGCCCCTATGTATGTGGTGACATAAGAATTTTTTATGACAACTTCTTTGAATAGTCTCTTATTTTGAAAAAATAGAATTTTTTTGGCTGTAAAATGAAATTGTGATTAAGATAAATATTTGACTATTTTTTACAAGCCCAACTTTCAGTGTTGAGCTTGTTTTTTCATATTCAAAAAGGTTAGTATAGGGCTCTTAATTTTTCAAAAGAATTTACTGAAAACTCTTGAAATTCAAGAAAAAAGGAGTAGACTAATAGGTGATTAAACCTAGGAGGCAAGTCGTGAAATACTACGTTCAATTCATGTTGATTTGTTTATTTGCCGTTATTGGTGAAGCCATTTCAACATTCTTCAAATTACCTATTCCTGGAAGCATTATTGGCCTATTCTTGCTTCTTATTGCTCTTCAGCTTAAGTGGATTCGTCTACGTCATATTCATGCAGTAGCAGAGTTTTTAATTGCCAATATGACTATTCTATTTTTGCCAGCAGGTGTCGGTATTATGGAACGATGGAATGCTATTTCAGCGAATATTGTCCCTATTATTTTGATTATTATGGGAGCTTTGGTTCTTAACATTGTGGTGATTGCAGTAGTTGTCGGTTTCATCAAAAAACATTTTGAAGGTGATTACGAGGAGGTTAAACGTGGCTAATTTTTTTAATACACCCTTGTTTGGGCTAACACTTTCTGTACTAGCTTACACAATAGGGCTTTTGATTTATCGCCGTTTTCCTAATCCTTTGACAACGCCTCTTCTTGTATCGACTGCCTTGATTATCGTCATTTTGCACTATACAGGTATTTCCTACAAGGATTACTATGTAGGTGGTTCTTATCTTAACAGTTTGATTATTCCTTCAACAGTCGCGCTAGCAGTTCCTTTTTATAAGAATCTACACCTCATGCGCCATCACTATAAGAGTATTCTAATTGGATCAACTGTTGCCTGTGTTCTAAATACGAGTTATACGGCTTTGATTGCTAAGCTTTTTGGGATGGATTATTTCTTAGCCATCTCTCTCTTTCCTAAGTCTGTAACAACTGCCATGGCTGTAGGGATTTCGGAAAAAATGCAGGGGATTACGACAGTAACCTTGGTCGTCGTTGTTATTACGGGAATTTTAACCTCAGTTTTAGGTCCTGTCTTTTTAAAAATGATTGGCATTAAAGATCCAGTTGCTATCGGACTTTCACTCGGAGGAACTGGACACGCCGTAGGTACCGGAGCTGCCTTCAGATATGGTCAGGTTGCAGGTGCCATGGGTGGTCTTTCAATTGCTGTAACAGGGATTCTATATGTCTTTATTAGTCCTATTGTGGCAAGTTTGATTCTGAAATAAAAAATTAAGGTTTGGATAGGTTTTCCAAGCCTTTTTAGCTGTGAAAAACAAGCAAAATCTGACCTTTTATGTTATAATTAAGGTTATGAATTATGGAGATTATATCTGGGATTTGGGTGGTACCTTGTTGGATAATTACCAGGTATCAACCCAAGCCTTTCTAGCAACTTTAGAACAATTTGAGCGTACAGCAGAACCTCAAGCAGTCTATGATGCCCTTAAGGTATCAACGAGCACTGCCATTGCTATGTTTGCGCCTGATATAGCTGATTTTCGAACCCTATATAAGCAAGAGGAAGCCAAGCATTTACAGGAACCTGTTCTTTTTGAAGGTGCTAAGGCTGTCCTAGCTAAGATTGTGGCTGAGGGTGGGCGTAATTTTTTGGTTAGCCACCGTAATCACTTGGTGCTAGAAATCCTTGATAAAGCAGAAATTGCCTCTTATTTTACAGAGGTTGTAACTTCTGAAAATGGCTTTGCTAGAAAGCCGAGTCCAGATAGTTTCCTTTATTTAATAAAAAAATACGATATTAAACACGGCTTGGTCATTGGTGACCGCCAGATAGATATAGAGGCAGGAAAAGCAGCAGGTCTGGATACCTTGCTTGTTGATGGCCATAAATCATTATTGGAGATTGTGACATAAATGACTGATGAATTAAAAAATCTTGAAGAAAAAGCGCAAGAATATGATGCCAGCCAGATTCAAGTCCTAGAGGGGCTTGAAGCGGTACGTATGCGCCCAGGTATGTATATTGGATCAACCTCAAAAGAAGGGTTGCATCATTTGGTATGGGAGATTGTCGATAACTCAATCGATGAGGCCTTGGCTGGTTTCGCCACTCATATTCAGGTCTTTATTGAGCCGGACAATTCTATCACCGTTGTCGATGATGGTCGTGGTATTCCAGTCGATATCCAAGAAAAAACTGGCCGTCCTGCAGTTGAAACTGTCTTTACGGTCCTTCACGCTGGTGGTAAATTCGGCGGAGGCGGTTATAAGGTCTCTGGTGGATTGCACGGGGTTGGTTCTTCGGTCGTTAATGCCCTCTCAACACAACTTGATGTTAAGGTTTATAAAAATGGACATATCCACTTCCAAGAGTATAAACGTGGGGTAGTGGTGGCAGATTTAGCAGTAATTGGTGAAACAGAGAAACATGGTACGACTGTTCACTTCACGCCAGATCCAGAGATTTTCCAAGAAACAACCGAGTTTGACTTTGGAAAATTGGCTAAACGTATCCAAGAGCTAGCCTTTTTGAACAAGGGGCTCCGTATCTCTATCACAGATAAGCGTGAGGGTCTCGAACAAGAGAAACATTATCACTACGAAGGTGGTATCACGTCTTATGTGAAATACATCAATGAAAACAAGGATGTTATCTTTGACGAACCTATCTACACTGATGGTGAGATGGATGGTATTTCAGTTGAAGTTGCTATGCAATACACGACTGGTTATCATGAAACAGTGATGAGTTTTGCCAACAACATTCACACCCATGAAGGTGGTACTCACGAACAAGGTTTCCGTACAGCCTTAACGCGTGTCATTAATGACTATGCACGTCAGAATAAGATTCTCAAAGAAAAAGATGATAATTTGACTGGGGATGATGTTCGTGAAGGGTTGACTGCTATCATCTCTGTCAAGCATCCAAACCCACAGTTTGAAGGTCAAACCAAGACCAAGCTTGGAAACTCTGAAGTGGTTAAGATTACCAATCGTCTCTTTAGTGAGGCTCTAAGTCGCTTCCTCTTGGAAAATCCTGCCATTGCTAAGAAGATTGTTGAAAAAGGGATTTTGGCTTCTAAGGCCCGTATCGCCGCTAAGCGTGCCCGTGAAGTGACACGTAAGAAGTCAGGTCTTGAAATTTCTAACCTTCCAGGGAAGTTGGCAGACTGTTCATCGAATAATGCCGAAATGAACGAACTTTTCATTGTCGAAGGGGACTCAGCCGGTGGTTCTGCTAAATCAGGTCGTAACCGTGAATTCCAAGCTATTCTGCCAATTCGAGGTAAGATTTTGAACGTTGAAAAGGCTAGCATGGATAAGATTCTAGCCAATGAAGAAATTCGTTCTCTCTTCACAGCTATGGGAACAGGTTTTGGAGCTGAATTTGATGTCAGCAAGGCACGTTACCACAAGTTGGTAATTATGACCGATGCCGATGTCGATGGGGCTCACATCCGTACCCTGCTTCTGACTTTGATTTACCGCTTTATGCGTCCAGTCTTGGAATCAGGCTATGTCTACATTGCACAACCACCAATTTATGGGGTTAAGGTTGGTTCTGAGATTAAAGAATATATCCAACCTGGTGCAGATCAAGAAGACAAATTGCGTGCTGCACTTGAAAAGTATAGTGTGGGACGTTCAAAACCTACGGTACAACGTTATAAAGGTTTGGGTGAAATGGATGACCACCAACTTTGGGAAACTACCATGGACCCTGAAAATCGTTTGATGGCACGTGTTTCTGTGGACGATGCTGCGGAGGCAGATAAGATTTTCGATATGCTGATGGGAGACAAGGTTGAACCTCGCCGCGAATTTATCGAAGAAAATGCCGTTTACAGTACTCTAGATATCTAATATTCTTTTAAAAAAGGATGCAATGCTAGGATAACTATGATATAATCGTAATGTTATTCTACATTTATGAACATAATAGACGATTAAGGAGAAACTATGTCTAGCGGAATTGTTTTACTGATTGTAGTGGTAGTTATACTCGTAATTATCGCTTACTTAATCGGTATTCTTATTAGAAAACGAAATGATTCGCGGATTGCAGAGCTTGAAGAGCGCAAGCAAAGCTTGTTTGACTTGCCAGTTAATGAAGAAATTGAAGAAGTCAAAAAGCTTCACTTGATTGGACAAAGTCAAACAACCTTCCGTGAATGGAATCAGAAATGGGTAGATATCTCAACAAACTCATTTACAGATATTGAGAATCATATTTTCGAAGCTGAAAATATGAATGATACTTTCCATTTCTTCAAGGCTAGTGGTGAAATCAATAACATTGAGAGTCAGTTGGATCTTGTGGAAGAAGACATCAAGTCTATTCGCGAAGCGCTCTCAACCTTGAAAGAACAAGAAGAAAAGAACAGTGCTCGCGTTAAGCATGCATTAGACTTGTACGAAGAGTTGCAAAACTCAATCGAGGAAAACTCTGATAATTTCGGTTCTACCATGACCGAAATCAATAAACAGCTTAAAAACATTGAAGCTGAGTTTGCAGAATTCGTGACTCTTAACTCATCAGGTGACCCTATTGAGGCATCAAGTATTTTGGATCGTGCAGAAGAACACACCATTGCATTGGGTCAGATTTCAGAGAAGATTCCTGCGATTGTAGCTAAGTTGGAAGATGATTTCCCAGATCAGTTAGATGATTTGGAATCTGGCTATCGCAAGTTGATTGAGCAAAATTATCACTTCCCTGAAAAAAATATCGAACGTCGCTTCCAAGAAATTCGTGAAGCTATCCGTTCTAACTCAAGTGAATTGGTTTCTCTTGATTTGGACCGTGCGGAAGAAGAAAACGTTGAGATTCAAGATAAAATCAACAACTTGTATAGTATTTTCGAACGTGAAATTGCCTCATACAAGGTTGTTATGCGTCATAAGAAAATCTTGCCAGACTATCTTAAACACGCTAAAGAAAACAACAAAAAACTTCAAGAAGAGCTTGAGCGTCTCATGTTGACTTATATCTTCGATGAAACTTATGCGGCAGATGTTCGTAGCTTTGCATCTGATATCTCAGGTGTGGAGACAGCTGTGCTTCCAACCCTTGAAAACTTTGAAACTCAGGTGAAACCTTTCTCAGAACTTGAAAAGATCTTTGAAAAGAGTCTCAATACCTTGTCTGCTGTTGAAAATGGTCAGGTTGAGGTCTTTGAAAATCTTCAGGCTATTGAGAAAAACGAAGCTAAGGCACGTGAAGAGCTTGATATTTATGTTAATAAATTGCATGTTATCAAGCGTTACATGGAAAAACGTAACCTGCCAGGTATTCCTCAATCCTTCTTGAGTGTCTTCTTCTCAACAAGTGCTCAAATTGAGGCACTTATGGATGAACTCAGCCGTGGACGTATCAATATCGATGCGGTAATGCGTTTGACAGAAACATCTAAAAATGCCATTGATCATTTGGAAGAGACTGCCTACTTGGTTGTTCAAAATGCAACCTTGACTGAGCAACTTTTGCAATACTCAAACCGCTACCGTTCATTTGAACCTGCTGTTCAAAGCAGCTTTGAGCATGCGCTTAAGTTGTTTGAAGTTGATCATGATTATGATGCATCTTTGGAAGAAATCTCTTATGCCTTGGAAACAGTTGAACCAGGTGTGACAGATCGTTTTGTATCATCTTACGAGAAGACACGCGAACAAATCCGTATGTAAGAGAAAGATTCTGGACTAGGGTCCAGAATTTTTTGTAAGGTCCGTTTTTCATTTCATGTTAAAATTAAATCTAGTGAAGGCTTAGATAGGCATCAAAGAATCGAGGTAATTATGTCAGAAGTTAAAGGTTTATTAGTTATGGACGTAGATTCAACGCTAGTCCAAGAAGAAGTTATCGATTTATTGGGAGAAGAAGCAGGCGTTGGTCAAGAAGTTGCTGAAATCACAGAGCGTGCCATGCGTGGAGAATTGGATTTTAGACAGGCCTTGAATGAGCGTGTGGCGACCCTCGAGGGATTGCCAGAGAGTATATTTGATAAGGTCTATGCTCGTATTCATTTCAACAAAGGAGCCAAGGAGCTGGTGGATGAACTTCACGCTCGTGGCTTTAAGGTAGGCTTGGTTTCTGGAGGCTTCCATGAAACTGTTGATAGACTAGCAGCTGAAGCAGGAATCGATTATGTCAAGGCTAATCACCTAGAGGTGGTTGATGGTGTCTTAACTGGTAAGGTTTATGGTGAGATTGTTACCAAAGATGTCAAGGTAGCCAAACTCAAGGATTGGGCAGCAGAAAATGGTCTCGAACTCTCACAAACCATTGCAATGGGTGACGGTGCCAATGATTTGCCTATGATTAAGTCAGCTGGCATTGGTATCGCCTTTTGTGCCAAACCTATTGTCCGTGAACAAGCTCCCTACCAAATTACAGAACCAGACTTGTATAAGGTAATCGAGATTTTGGATGAGGTTAAGAAATAGTAGATATATAAATAGTCCTTTGGATGATTCCAAAGGACTATTTATATACCAAAAAAGCACCGATTCGGTGCCACTTTCTCAAGTTGAATACGGACTAAGCCTTATTTTAACTTTGCTGTATTGTTTCGAATGGTTTCAAACCGTCTTTATTATATAGCTTTGTAACCAATATGTCAATATACTACAGAGTAAGGTAATAAAAAATTATTTTCTTAATCATAAGACTTTAACTCTGTACTATTAAATAAGTAGTTCTATCAGGTGTTGAAATGTTCTTTAATAAGTGTATAATATTTTCTATAAATTAAGATTTTTCAAATAAGGAGAAAAGCATGACTAAGCCATACTCAATTGGACTTGATATTGGGACGAATAGTGTTGGATGGGCTGTAATAACTGATGATTACAAGGTTCCATCTAAAAAAATGAAAGTCTTAGGAAATACGAGTAAAAAGTATATCAAAAAGAACTTGTTAGGTGCATTACTCTTTGACTCTGGAATCACAGCAGAGGGAAGAAGATTGAAACGTACTGCAAGAAGACGTTATACTAGACGCCGTAATCGTATCCTTTATTTACAGGAAATTTTTAGCACAGAGATGGCTACATTAGATGATGCTTTCTTTCAAAGACTTGACGATTCATTTTTAGTTCCTGATGATAAACGTGATAGTAAGTATCCGATATTTGGAAACTTAGTAGAAGAAAAAGCCTATCATGATGAATTTCCAACTATCTATCATTTAAGGAAATATTTAGCAGATAGTACTAAAAAAGCAGATTTGCGTCTAGTTTATCTTGCATTGGCTCATATGATTAAATATAGAGGTCACTTCTTAATTGAAGGAGAGTTTAATTCAAAAAATAATGATATTCAGAAGAATTTTCAAGACTTTTTGGACACTTATAATGCTATTTTTGAATCGGATTTATCACTTGAGAACAGTAAACAACTTGAGGAAATTGTTAAAGATAAGATTAGTAAATCAGCAAAGAAAGATCGTATTTTAAAACTCTTTCCTGGGGAGAAGAATTCGGGTATTTTTTCAGAGTTTCTAAAGTTGATTGTAGGAAATCAAGCTGACTTTAAGAAATATTTTAATTTAGACGAAAAAGCCCCCTTACATTTTTCTAAAGAAAGCTATGATGAAGATTTAGAGACTTTGTTAGGTTATATTGGAGATGATTATAGTGATGTCTTTCTCAAAGCAAAGAAACTTTATGATGCTATTCTTTTATCAGGTATTCTGACTGTAACTGATAATGGGACAGAAGCACCTCTTTCTTCTGCTATGATAATGCGATATAAAGAACACGAAGAAGATTTAGCGTTACTAAAGGCATACATAAGAAATATTTCCCTAGAAACATATAATGAAGTATTTAAAGACGACACCAAAAACGGCTATGCTGGTTATATTGATGGAAAAACAAGTCAGGAAGATTTCTATGTACATCTAAAAAAACTATTGGCTGGTCTTGAAGGTGCGGACTATTTTCTTGAAAAAATTGATCGAGAAGACTTTTTAAGAAAGCAACGCACATTTGATAATGGTTCAATACCATATCAGATTCATCTTCAAGAAATGAGAGCAATTCTCGATAAGCAAGCTAAATTTTATCCTTTCTTGGCTAAAAATAAAGAAAGAATCGAGAAGATTTTAACCTTCCGAATTCCTTATTATGTAGGTCCACTTGCGAGAGGGAATAGTGACTTCGCTTGGTCAATAAGAAAACGAAATGAAAAAATTACACCTTGGAATTTTGAGGACGTTATTGACAAAGAATCTTCGGCAGAGGCTTTTATTAATCGAATGACTAGTTTTGATTTGTATTTGCCAGAAGAGAAGGTACTTCCAAAGCATAGTCTCTTATACGAAACTTTTAATGTATATAATGAATTAACAAAAGTTAGATTTATTGCCGAAAGTATGAGAGATTATCAATTTTTAGATAGTAAGCAGAAGAAAGATATTGTCCGACTTTATTTTAAAAATAAAAGGAGAGTTACTGATAAGGATATTATTGAATATTTACATGCAATTGATGGATATGATGGAATTGAATTAAAAGGCATAGAGAAACAGTTTAATTCTAGTTTATCTACTTATCACGATCTTTTAAATATTATTAATGATAAAGAGTTTTTGGATGATAGTTCAAATGAAGCGATTATCGAAGAAATTATCCATACTTTGACAATTTTTGAAGATAGAGAGATGATAAAACAACGTCTTTCAAAATTTGAGAATATATTCGATAAATCCGTTTTGAAAAAGTTATCTCGTAGACATTACACTGGCTGGGGTAAGTTATCTGCTAAGCTTATTAATGGTATTCGAGATGAAAAATCTGGTAATACTATTCTTGATTACTTAATTGATGATGGTGTTTCTAACCGTAATTTCATGCAACTTATTCACGATGATGCTCTTTCTTTTAAAAAGAAGATAAAGAAGGCACAAATTATTGGTGACAAAGATAATATTAAACAGGTCGTTCAGGCTTTGCCAGGAAGTCCTGCGATAAAAAAAGGTATTTTACAAAGCATAAAGATTGTAGATGAATTAGTTAAAGTTATGGGAAGAAGACCTGAGTCAATTGTTGTTGAGATGGCTCGTGAAAACCAATATACCAACCAAGGTAAATCTAATTCTCAACAACGCTTGAAACGTTTAGAAGAATCTCTCAAAGAGTTAAGTAGTAAGATACTTAAGGAAAATATTCCTGCAAAACTTTCTAAAATAGACAATAATGCACTTCAAAATGATCGACTTTATTTGTATTATCTTCAAAACGGCAAAGATATGTATACCGGAGAAGAATTAGATATTGATAGATTAAGTAATTATGATATTGATCATATTATTCCTCAAGCTTTTTTGAAAGATAATTCTATTGACAATAAAGTACTTGTTTCATCTGCTAGTAACCGTGGTAAATCAGATGATGTTCCAAGTTTAGAGGTTGTCAAAAAAAGAAAGACACTTTGGTATCAATTATTGAAGTCAAAATTAATTTCTCAACGAACATTTGATAATCTGACAAAAGCTGAACGGGGAGGTTTGTCACCTGAGGCTAAAGCTGGTTTTATTCAACGCCAGTTGGTAGAAACACGTCAAATAACAAAACATGTAGCTCGTTTACTTGATGAGAGATTTAATAATAAAAAAGATGAAGATAATAAAACGTTACGAACAGTAAAAATCATTACCTTGAAATCTAGCTTAGTTTCTCAATTTCGTAAGGATTTTGAACTTTATAAAGTCCGTGAAATCAACGATTTTCATCATGCTCATGATGCCTATTTGAATGCTGTTGTGGCAAGTGCTTTACTGAAGAAATACCCTAAACTAGAGCCAGAATTTGTGTATGGTGACTACCCAAAATACAATAGTTTTAGAGAAAGAAAGTCAGCTACAGAAAAGGTATATTTCTATTCAAATATCATGAATATCTTTAAAAAATCTATTTCTTTAGCTGATGGTACAGTTATTGAAAGACCACTTATTGAGGTAAATGAGGAGACCGGCGAATCCGTTTGGAATAAAGTGGCAGACCTAAATACTGTTAGAAAAGTTCTTTCATATTCACAGGTTAATATTGTCAAAAAAGTGGAGGAACAAAATCACGGATTGGATAGAGGAAAACCAAAGGGATTGTTTAATGCAAATCTTTCCTCGAAACCAAAACCAAATAGTAAAGAAAATTTAGTAGGTGCTAAAGAGTATCTTGACCCTAAAAAGTATGGGGGGTATGCTGGTATTTCTAATTCATTTGCTGTTCTTGTTAAAGGGACAATTGAAAAAGGTGCAAAGAAAAAAATAACAAATATACTTGAATTTCAAGGTATTTCTATTTTAGATAGGATTACGTATAGAAAAGATAAATTTAATTTTTTACTTGAAAAAGGTTATAAAGATATTGATTTGATTATTGAATTACCTAAATATAGTTTATTTGAACTTTCAGATGGTTCACGACGGATGTTGGCTAGTATTTTGTCAACGAATAATAAGAGGGGAGAGATTCACAAGGGAAATCAAATCTTTATTTCACAGAAGTATGTGAAATTACTTTATCATGCTAAAAGAATAAGCAACACATTTAATGATAATCATAGAAAGTATGTTGAAAATCATAAAAAAGAGTTTGAAGAATTATTTTACTATATTCTTGAATTTAATGAGAAGCCCTATTGTAAAATGAAGTGCAACACAAAAG